>JBKJNM010000116.1:0-2790 GCA_046593655.1 Lacibacter sp.
GCTTCTCCTTTCTTTATTTTTTCCGTTTCAGCAGCTCTGCGTTTTTCTTTAATCGTTTTAATATCTTCTTTTAAATAATAAGTAAATACAGCACCAACTTTTGGATTAGGTGTGGTAAAAAAACTTTCGCCCTGGAAACCTTTACCTCTTACACCTAATGGCTTCGATTCTATAAACATCCAAGCATCTTTAATGGGAAAGATAACAGCCGGTTTATCGAGATCTTCTCTTTTTAAATTGCGTAATGGCGTATAATCATCCAACACATAAAACCCACGACCAAAGGTTGCAAGTATCAAATCATTTTCTCGTTTTTGAATTTCCAGATCTTTCACTGCAATGGTTGGCAGTCCTGCTTTTAACTGTACCCATTTGGCACCACCATCAATTGTTACAAACAAACCAAACTCAGTACCAACAAACAAGAGGTCTTTATTTACATGATCTTCTGCAATGGTATAAGATGTTCCTCTTTCCGGTAAATTATTGGTAATGGCTTTCCATGTTTTACCGCCATCACTTGTTTTGTACACATACGGATGAAAATCGCCATATCGGTGATGATTGAAAGTTACATAAGCCACATTCTTATCGTGCTGCGAAGTAATGATATGGTTTACATAAGTGCGTTCGGGTACGCCTGCAATGTTATCAACTTTTGTCCATGTAGTACCACCGTCGTTCGTGATTTGAATTAATCCATCATCTGTACCCACATACAAGGTGTTCTCATCAAGTTTTGATTCTGCAATCGTAGTGATGTTGCCATAAATATCTGTTGAACCATTTTTTGCTACCGCATCCATACTCCACACTTTGCCCATCACCGGTAATTTGTTGCGATCAATCTGTCTTGTTAAATCAGGGCTGATCACTTTCCATGTACTTCCACGGTCATCGGTACGGAAAATTTTATTCGCTCCATGATAAAGACGTTTGTTGTCATATTTCGAAATGACCAATGGCGCATCCCAGTTCCAGCGATAGGCATCTCCTTCCAGCTCCTGTGGCTGAATAAATAAATACTCACCACTTTTTTTATCGTAACGTGTTAATGCACCATACTGTGCCTGTGCATACACAATATCCGGATTGCTTTGATCAACCTGTGTTTCATAACCATCGCCTAAACTGGTGAAATACCAATCAGAATTGAAAATACCATTGGCACTTAAAGTGCGTGAAGGGCCACCTAAACTAAAGTTATCCTGTGTGCCACCATGTATATGATAAAAAGGGAGGGCGTTATCTGTCGCCACCTTGTAAAATTGCGTAACAGGTAAATTCGCTTTAAAGTTCCAGTTACTTCCCTCATCAAAACTTTCATACACACCACCATCACATCCAACTAAATAATGTTCTGTGTTTTTGGAATTGATCCAGATCACATGGTTATCGATATGTTTATTTTTTTCACCGAGGATAGAAAAGTTTTTGCCGCCATCTTTACTAACACCGAGGTAGGTATTGATGATAAAAATTTTGTTGACGTCCTTCGGATCGCAAAACAATTTCTGATAATAGTTACCTGAAGTTGAATAGCTACTTTGCTTTTCCCAGCTTGCACCACGGTCGGTACTTTTAAATACACCGCCTTTTCCTTCTGTTGCTTCTACAACGCAATACAACACATCGGGATTCGCCGGTGAATAGTTCAAACCGATTCTTCCTAAATCTCCAGCAGGTAATCCACTCATCATCGTGTTCCATGTAGCGCCGCCGTCAGTACTTTTATATAAGGCTGATTCTGGGCCACCACCAATATAAGTAAACACTTTCCGCTGACGCTGATGCGCTGCAGCATATACAATGTTTGGGTGACGGGGATCCAGCATTACTTCATTAAAACCGGTATGCTCACTTACATTCAACACTTGCTTCCATGTTTTACCCCCATCCGTGGTTTTATAAATTCCACGCTCACCTCCACTTTTCCATACAGGACCATAAGCCGCAACATATACAATGTCACTATTGCCTGGATCAATGGCAATGCGGCCAATATGTTCTGAATTTTTCAAACCAACATTCTTCCAGCTCTTTCCCCCATCTTCAGATTTGTACAAACCATCGCCATAACCAACCACACGTTGATTATTATTTTCACCACTACCTACCCACAGCACATTGGTATTTATGGGATCAATAGCCAAACATCCTATAGAAAATGAACCTTCACCATCAAAAATGGAAGTATAAGTGACACCGGCATTTGTTGTTTTCCAAACACCTCCTGAAGCTGCGGCTACATAATATTCACTTGTATTTTTTGGATTAACTGCTATATCAGCAATGCGACCCGATGTAATAGCAGGGCCTACACTGCGGAACTTAAGTCCATTAAACAACTCACTGTTCAACATATCTTTTGGTTCTTCCTTTGCCGGAGAAGTTGTTTTCTTTTGTGCAGTTAAGGAGAATGAGACAAACAACAACAGGATACTGCAGAAAAATTTTATCGTGTTCATTACAATTGTTTTGGTGATGTATGCAGAAAGGTAATAAAAAAGTTGACCATGTTCATAGTCAACTTTTTAATTGGTAAATTCAATAAGCCGTTAAAATAATTTCTCGTTTGGCGGTTTAATACCAACCAGACGAATATAAATAGTGGTTTGACCCCGATGATGTGTTTGGTGCTCAAACGCTTTATTGATCCACACATAACGATCAAATTCAAAATTGCCCCGTTTAAATTTTTCACTCAGTTTGGACGCATCCATTTTGCTGATAGCTTCAATGGCATAATCATAACTGGCCATCACATAATACATTACAGAATCGGGTGAT
>JBKJNM010000143.1:0-18639 GCA_046593655.1 Lacibacter sp.
GTTTGCTGAAATTTATCTTTATCGGTGTAAGTGGATGGTTCAGATAACTGCTGTTCCATTTTATTCCGTTGTTCAGTAGTAGTTGTGATCTTTTCCTCCAACTGTTGCAATAGCTTCTGCTGCTTGCTGTGTTCCTTTTTGATGTCTTTATTAATGACCTGTTTGGTATCGTTCGAAGCTGCTGGTTGATGGTTAGCAGGTTTTACATTAACTACCTTTTTCATTTCCACTTTCTTCTCACTAACGGCTAAGGACTCTTTACTTTCTGCCATTTGCTTTTTCGCCATCCGCTCTTTCCACTCCAGATATTCAGTATAAGTACCTTTGAATTCTTTGATCTCCTCATCTACTATTTCCCAGATCTTATTTGCTGTTTGAGCAACAAAAAAACGATCATGGCTCACCAGAATAATACTGCCCTGGTATTTATTCAATGCTTCAATGAGTAACTCAACTGAATGCATATCAAGGTGGTTCGTTGGTTCATCAAGCAACAGGAAGTTGGCTTTGCTGATAATGGTTTTGGCCAATGCAATCCTTGCTTTTTCACCACCACTCAATATTTTGATCTTTTTATCTGCATCATCACCACTGAATAAAAAACAACCAAGCAGTGTTCTCAATTCCTGGTCGGTTTTTTGACTACCACAGCTTTTCATTTCATCAATCAATGTATGATTCAGGTCCAATGCTTCCAACTGATGCTGTGCATAAAAACTTTCATCTACATTATGCCCCCATTTGCGTTCACCTTCAAAGGTTTCAGTACCGGCTATGATCCGCAGCAGGGTACTCTTACCTTTTCCATTGGCACCTATTAAGGCAATCTTATCGCCTCTTTCTATTTCTGCACTCGTATTGGTAACAATTCGGGTTTCACCAAAATGTTTGCTGATATGTTTCAGCTCACATAAAACTTTACCCGGCATTTTATCAACTGCAAAGTTTATGCGGATATTGGGCCGTTCATTACTCGGTGCTTCTATGACATCGAGTTTTTCTAATTTTTTGATGGCCGTTTGTGCAGCGGCTGCTTTACTTGCTTTTGCACGGAACCGTTCAATAAAGCGTTCCTGCTGGCGTATAAAATCCTGCTGGTTTACAAAAGCCTTTTGCTGCAACTCCATCCTGATCTCTTTTTCTTTCTGATAAAAAGAATAGTTGCCTCCATAAATATGGATGCCTTGCTGAAATACTTCCACTGTCTTGGTTACCATCCGGTCGAGAAACCAACGATCATGCGATACAATGATGACAGAACCCTGGTAATGAAGCAGGTATTTCTCTAACCATTCAATACTGGGAAGATCAAGGTGGTTGGTCGGTTCATCCAACAATAACAGGTCAGGTTGTTGCAAGATCATTTTAGCCAGCAATACACGCATGCGCCACCCACCACTGAATTCTTTATAAGGTCTTTTTAGATCGGCATTGGCAAAGCCAAGGCCCTGTAAAATTTCTTCTGTTTTATGATGGATATTATAACCATCAAGGGTATCCATTTCATGCAGTTTATCGCTGTAAAGATGGAGCAGGGCCTCATCTTCATGATTTTTTTCTAATTGAATGCCGATTTCTTCAATTTCTTTTTCCAACTGTAATACATTTTCAAAAGCACCCAGTGCCACCTGCAAAATGGAGTCATTGGTATCAAAACTCAACAAATCCTGGTGCAGGTAACCGATGCTGGTATTGCGGCTTCGGATCACTTCTCCTTTGTTGGGGATATATTCACCCACCAACAGTTTCAACAGTGTCGACTTACCCGTACCGTTATAGCCAATAAGGCCTATCCGTTCGTTAGGATGAATATGCCAGGTGGCATCTTCAATAATGGCCCTTGCGCCAAATTCGAATGTTACATTTTGAAAACCAGCCAACATAATCTTAAAAATAATTCGCAAAGGTAAGCCATTCATGAAAAGCTGACAGTGCAAAACTTCAAAACATTTAACTTTGACAAAATTTTATTTATGAAAAATGCATGTCTTATCGTCTTTATTATTGTTTTATCTGTTTCATGTAAGAGTAAAGAAGAGAAAACAGAAACAACCGCAACCGAATCAAAAACAAGTACCGGTTATACTTATTCTGATACATTCAATTTATCCATCAACAATACGCTCAATGCCTATTATAGTTTAAAGGATGCATTTGTTGCAAGCGATACAGTAAAAGTAAATGCTGCAGGAGCTGAACTGAAAATCTTACTTGAAAATTTGAAACTGGAAGAAGTACAAAAAAATGATACACTTGGTTTTTCAAGTATTAACGGAAGACCCGGTGATGTGGCTTCAGAAATCAATGGTATGCTGGGAGAAAAAGATCTGGAGAAAAAACGGGAGTCATTTGAAATGATATCAAATGCGTTTTATGATTTGGTACGTGTTATTAAACCCACAGGTGCAACCATTTATTATCAGTATTGTCCGATGGCTTTTAATGATAAAGGTGCTTATTGGTTAAGCAATGGCGATAGTATCCGTAATCCTTATTTTGGAAAAAAAATGCTCACCTGTGGTGAAGTGAAAGAGACGATGAAGTTCTGATGAAGTTGTAAGTTGTAAGTTTTAAGTTATTAAGTTTTGATTATCTATCAACAGAACAAATAGCAGAAGTAAAACATTCAGACTGTTACACCTAAAGATGCCTGAATAGGCGAGACGATAAATGTCCCGCTCACACCAAAAGCGTATGAGGTGGGTGAACTGTAAACAAAAGAAACGATTGCTTGTTATAGAGGAGACTTTTAAAACAGGATTTAACCGAATGCAGCATTTAAAACATCTGACCAGCTTATTGATTTCTTTTCTTTTTCTTCAAAGCCTGTATGCACAGGAAAAATTTACCATCAGCGGTTATGTGAAAGACAGCACCAGTAATGAAACCATCATTGGTGCAACCATTACAGTCAAAGGCCAAAGCAAAGGCATTAACTCCAATCAATATGGTTTTTATTCCATCACTTTAGACCGGGGAACACATATACTTACTGTTTCGCATGTGGGTTATGTGGCAAAAGAATTTGTATTTGATTTGAATGCCAGCAGCCAATTCAATTTTGATATGCTCCCACGCATCACCAATACCCGGGAAGTGATTATCTATTCCAAAAAAAGGGATTTGAATGTGAAGGCGGCCCAGATGGGTAAGTTTGAACTGAGCATGAACCAGATTAAATCAGTTCCTGCATTAGGCGGTGAAGTGGATCCTATGAAAGTATTGCAACTGCTGCCGGGTGTGCGGAATGCAGGCGAAGGCAACAGTGGCTTATATGTACGTGGCGGAGGACCCGATCAGAATTTAATTTTATTAGATGATGCCGTGGTGTATAACCCCGGTCACCTGTTTGGTTTCTTTTCTGTATTCAACAGCGATGCATTAAAAAATGTAACACTTATCAAAGGCGGGATGCCGGCAAACTACGGAGGCCGCATCAGCAGTGTAGTTGATATAGCCATGAAAGATGGAAACAATAAAAAATTCCAGGTAGAAGGCGGCATCGGCACCATTGCTTCAAGGGTTTCTATACAGGGGCCGCTCGTAAAAGAGAAAGCATCTTTTATTGTTTCTGCACGACGTACTTATATTGATGTGCTCGCCAAACCATTTATAAAAGAGGGGAGTGCCTTTGCAGGAAGCGGATATTATTTTTATGATCTCAATACCAAGATCAATTATAAATTTTCGGAGAAGGACCGTTTGTACATGAGTGGTTATTTTGGGCGTGATGTATTTACCTTCAACAATAAGGAAAGAAGTTTCTATGCAAGAATTCCCTGGGGGAATTCAACAGGCACCGTTCGCTGGAACCATGTGTTTAGCAGTAAATTATTTGCCAACACTTCACTCGTTTGGAACGATTACCAGTTTGCTTTTGGTGGCAGACAAAGTAATTTTGAGATCAACCTCAATTCAGCTATACGTGATGTAACCGCTAAAATTGATTTTGATTATTATCCCATCACCGGTCATCAATTAAAATATGGAGTGAATTATACGTTTCACAAATTCAACCCGCAAACAACCAGCGGCAAGAGTGGTGATATTGAATTTAAACCGCAATCGGTGAACAATAAATTTGCACATGAAATTGCAGCTTATATTATGGACGACTGGGAAGTAAATGACGCACTCAAAATTAATTACGGGTTACGTTATACTTCTTTTCAACAAGTAGGTCCTTATACCTTGTATGTAAAAGATGAGAATCAAAATGTATTAGACAGCAGCGTTTATGGCAGGGGCAAGGGAATTAAAACCTATGGCGGTTTGGAACCACGGGTTACTATGCGTTATGCATTGAATGATGAAACATCCATTAAAGCAGCCATTACAAGGAACCAGCAGTTTATTCATTTAGTGAGCAATGCCGGAACCACATTACCTACTGATATCTGGGTGCCCAGCACACATCGTGTACAACCACAGATCGGCTGGCAGTATGCAGCGGGCTTCTTTAAAAACTTTAAGGAAAATTTTTGGGAAACTTCCGTAGAACTCTATTACAAAACCATGCAAAACCAGATTGAATACAAAGAAGGATACACACCGGGCATTGGTGATCCTGAAGAAAGTTTTGTATTTGGGAAGGGGTGGAGTTATGGTGCTGAATTTTATGTAAACAAAGCAAGAGGAAATTTTACAGGATGGATCGGTTATACCTTATCATGGACCTGGCGCAAATTTCCCGGTTTGAATGATGGTGAAAAATATCCCGGCCGTTATGACCGGCGGCATGATATGAGTATAGTGGCCAATTACCAGAAAGGAAAGAAATGGAAATATTCTGCTGTGTTTGTATATGGAACAGGCAGTTCCTTTACATTACCAGAACGATTCTTTTTAGTGGATGGCGTATTAACACAACAATACAGTAAGATCAATCAATATCGTTTACCTGCTTATCATCGTTTGGACCTTGCAGCGATTTATACGCCGCAACCAAAGAAAGTACGCAAGCTAAAAACCGAATGGGTGTTTAGTGTGTACAATGCCTACAGCCGGCAGAATCCTTATTTTATTTATTACGATCAAAAAGGAAATCCATTGCAGGGAACATTGGAAGTGGAAGCAAGACAGGTTTCTTTGTTTCCGGTTTTACCAAGTGTAACGTTGAATTTTAAGTTGTAGCTGTATGTCTGCACAACCAATGGGTGTCTGTACATGTTGAATGTGAATTATAAATTCTTTGTTGGTCAGCCACAAACAAAGACATCATTGCTTATTCGTTAAGCCTGTTTTCAATATCCATTCGTTCATGCAAAATTCTGATAACCTCAATTGTATCATTTACGACTCTGTAAAATATAAGGTGAGATTTCGTTAAGGATACTTTTGTTGGCTGCTGTTATTCTTCTATGAACCTATGTTTAGCGTCAAAATAATTTCACCGTTAGTTGTCTTATAAACTTGAATATCGTCTAAAACTAAGTCAGCAATATCGTGTCCCCAAATACCATATTTTCCATTTGTTTGGTTTCTGTTATACATTGTTGTTCTCTTGTCAATTGGAATAGTCTTAACAGTTGCAGTTTTCTCTTCCTCTTTGTAAAGCTTAAAATAATTAAGACTTATCTCTAATAACAATTGTTGTCTTGTAAAACCGTTGTTTGATTTTAAAATGAATTCATATTGATTTGTAAGAGGATAGTCAATAAGAACTTTTACTAAATTCTCTTTAATAACAACTTCATCTTTCTTTAATAAATTAGGTATGTCTTGATTTGCTTTTTCTATACTTGCCCAAGGAATAAGTCCATTTTCATAATCCTTTTTATTGTCAGTTTTTACTTGAAATGAAATTGTTGAAACCAACTCTCCAAGATGGTCATTATTCTTTTCAGTCGCTTTCTTTTCATTTTCTTGAATAACAGCAATTGGGTCTTTAAAGTCTTGCTTTGGATTGGATTTTTGAGTTTGCCCTTTGCAACTTGTAAATAAAGTTGTCAGAAAAAGAATAAAATATTTAGTCATTTTGCTGTTGTTAATTGTCATATTTAGCAGTTGTGATTTTAGGTCTTGCATAATAGCAGCCAACACTTTTGAAGCATGATAACCTTTTCTTACATCCTCCATTGATTTGCCTGCATTGCTATTTTTACAGATGTAGTTGATTTCATCAAATATCAGATTGTAGTATCGGTCTGCCTGCTCAACAGACCACTTCTCAACGGTATAATGCCAGATTTCCTCCAAATCAGCAACGGCTTTTTTACTGATAACGTAGGACCGCTTTTTCATAAAAACTTACTACGTAGTTTTTTTAAATGGCTTTTCGAATCAAAATTCTTTTCCATTCCGCTTTTCTCACCCTGCGCAAGGGCTTTATTCAGATCGTTGATCTTTGCTTCGTCTGTTTCCAAAAGACGTAGAGCAGTTCTAATAACCTCACTGGCAGAATTATATTTTCCCGATGATATTTTAGTGGAAATCAATTCCTCAAAATATTCTTCTAATAAAATGGACGTGTTTCGTGCCATAGAATTCTATTTATAAAAGTACCAATAATTGGTATTTATTCCCAAAAAAACGCAAAAGACTTAAATGTTGTTAAAGAAATATTGCTCAGTTATGTAGCTAACCTTAGAGCAGCTAGCAAGTAAAGCTGGCAATGTTAAAAGATGAGTAAAGAAAAGAAAGGTGAAAGCTGAATGTAGTGCAGACGATAAATGTCTGCATTTAAAATTTGAAACTACAGATAAGTTAAATAGCAATACTACAGCCAAATAAATATTCAGCAAATCCTCTGTTACAAATTCAGAATAGCATTCTGCTTATCAACCAAACCACTCAGCAAACTTTTTTAAATCCACATTGCCTCCTGATAAAATGATGCCGGCTTTTTTACCGGCAAAGATTTCTTTGTTCTTCAGCAATGCAGCCAATGGTACAACACAACTTGGCTCCACAATTATTTTCATGCGTTCATACACGAGTTGCAATGCAGCAATGATCTCTTTATCAGATACTGTTAGGATATCTGTTACATATTGCTGAATAATTGGGAAGGTTTTATCGCCGAGCTTGGTGAGTAATCCATCGGCAATGGTATCAATATAAGGTGCTGCTTCAATCTGCCCGCTTTTGATAGATAGCACTGCATCAGCAGCACCTTCAGGTTCGCCTGCATACACTTTTGTTGATGGAGAAAAATAATGAGCACTTAATAAAGTTCCACTGAGTAATCCACCACCACCAACAGGGGCAAGGATAAAATCAAGTGCAGGAATTTCTTCCAGTAATTCTTTGGCGCAGGTGGCTTGTCCGGTTATCACCCGTTCATCGTTGTAAGGATGAATAAATTCAGCACCAGTTCTGTCAACAATAGTTTGCAATGCTGTTTCTCTTGCCTGTTGATTGGGTTCACAAAAAGTAATTTCAGCTCCATAACCTTTTACTGCCTCTACTTTTACTTTTGGAGAGGTGTTGGGCATCACGATATAGGCCTTTGTACCTACTTGTTTTGCAGCATATGCAATAGCCTGTGCATGATTGCCCGATGAATGTGTTGCAATGCCATTGGCCAGTTTATCTTTTGGTAAGCTTAACACTGCATTCATGCCTCCACGTATTTTAAAAGCGCCGATCTTTTGAAAATTCTCACACTTAAAAAATAGTTCAGCACCTGAAAGCTGATTCAAATAAGAAGACGTTAATACAGGTGTTTTGTGAATGAACGGTTTAATGCGTTCATGTGCCTGTTCAATTTGTTCTTTCGTAATGGGCATAAAATATTATTCAGCTACTGCGGCCATACAATCAATTTCAATTCCGCAACCATAGTTGAGTTGATTGCAGGGAACAACAATTCTTGCAGGACGATGATCGCCCATGATCTCTGCAAACACCTGGTTGAACTTAGGCCAGTTGCTGATGTCAGCAATAAACACATTCACTTTTAATATATGCTGCAAACTGCTGCCGCTTGCTGTAAGAATGGTTTCAATATTTTTCATGCACTGGCGCACTTCATCTTCTATGCTGCCAATTTGCGGTTCGCCTTTATCGTTCAATGCTAATTGTCCGCTAACATATACTGTGTTATTATGCACAATGGCAGGAGAGTAGTAGCCTTTTGGAGTGGGCATTGACTCAGGATATATTTTTTTCATCGCCTTATAATTGAATTTTATTTTTTGATCCACTTGATGCAAACCGGTTTCGATACTTTCACCCGTTGTTTTGAATCTTCGAGTAAACCTGTTTGTTTATCTACTTTAAAAATAACCACTTCATCACTATCACGGTTGGCCACCAATAAAAAATTTCCTGCAGGATCGAATGAAAAATTTCTTGGATGTAATCCTAAGGTTGGTTGAAAGCCTGCAATCCGAATCATGCCTGTTTCCTGGTCGATGCTGAAAATGGCAATAGAGTTGGCATCGCCACGATTGCTGCAATACAAAAATCTTCCATCGGGTGAAACATGAATATCAGCAGAACCGATTGAACCCTGGAAACTCATGGGATGGCAGGATGTATTTTGAAGCAGGGTTAACTTGCCCTCATCATATTTAAACACACTTACCGTTCCCAACATCTCTTCAATTAAATAAGCGTAATTACGTTTGGGATGAAAATCGAAATGTCTTGGCCCTGCACCTGCATTCACTTCAGCAAAAGCAGGTTCAGCAGCTTGCAAGGCGCCGCTCTTAGGTGCCACTTTGTAAATCATGAGTTTATCCATTCCAAGATCTGGAACAAAAAGGAAATTATAATCAGGTGAAAAAACCGTTGCATGCACATGTGCTTTTTCCTGGCGGCTCCTGTTTACACTATTCCCATTATGCTCAATAATTTGTTTAGGTTGATTCATGAGTCCATTCTCTCTTACATCAATCACAGCAAGATTACCGGCGCTGTAATTTCCTACAACTAAATTGGTTCCTTTTTTATTAATAGCGATGTAACAGGGATTGGAGCCCCCACTTGTTACTTCATTTAGTTTGATGAGCGTTCCTGTTTCTTTATTGTATTGAAAGGCAGTGACCATACCGGGATCATCTGAATTAACTGCGTACACGAATTTTTGATTGGGTGCAACAGCCAGGTAAGAAGGGTTGGAGCTTTTCACTGAGCTGATTGCCTTTGTTTCACCGGTTGTTTTATTAAACTGGTACACATAAATTCCTTCACTGCCCCCTGAAGTGTAGGTGCCAATGAGCAGGTTATATTCCTGAGCTGAGGTTACTAAAGCAGTATGTAAAGCGGCAAACAAAATAATTTTTTTCATGATGATACATTACGAAAATAAAGGTATGCCTTTCACTGCCTGCCACAATAAAAACATAACAAACAATAAATAAACTAAGGAGAAAAGAACTACCTGGCTTTTTGTTTTTGCTATAAACCATCCAAAGAGCGGAATGATTTGCATTGCATGCATGCCGGCAAAATGAGCTACTCTTAAATCGCCATGCATTTTGCTCCAGTTAAATAAAGGCAGGCCCATGCTTCCATCAGCAGCACCAACTGTATGTCTTAATTGTGCAGCCATGGCGCCACCTTCAAAAGCAAAAAAAACAAATATGAGAATGGCTATGCGGATGCCCCATATATAGGGAATGGGCACATTATATTGTTTTTGCCTGAAAAATAAAATACCAATATATAAGGTCCACAACGTCATGATCGTAATGGCCACACCCATCAGGTTAAACAACAAGAGATAAAAAGGATCTGAAATATTGAAATGCGAAAGTCGCCCATTGGCGGCTTGCCAAACAATCACCAGCAATTCAAAGGCCAGTACTACTATCACAACCCATGAATAAATGAGAACGGCTTTTTGTTTTGTGAGATGAACCATGTACCATGCCATTGACCAACTGAAAATAACAGTAGATAAAAAGAATTTCAGTGGTTTGATCCATGCGTTAATGCCCAGCACAATGGTATCATCTACCTGCATCATGATGATACAGATGAGTGCACCAATGATATTCAGCCATCCAAACCAATATAGGGATGGATTTCGTTGTTTCAATTGCGTTAGAAAATTCATTTTAGGTTTTAATAATTATCAGCAAAATAAGTTTTCGTTTTTATTAAACGGATCAGCAAATAAAGCAATAGTCCAACAGGGCCGATCATGAATGTAAAAAACAGGCAGGGAATCAGGATCCAGTGATTGATATTGTGCTTCTGCGCATTCTTCTTGATCCAGATACCAATCATGAGATCAAAGGCTAAAAAATGAATCCATGCGGTGGTTACTGCAACCCGGTTGGTGAATAATTCCATTACACCATCCAGTGTACTGAACTTTTCCATATCACTCAACTTGAAAGTACTTGCCAGCAACCAGGTGTATAAAACAGCAAATAAAGTGACGAGGATGCCGATTAAAAGTTTATCGGTATTAAACCAAAATGGACTGATGATGAGTAATACCAACCAGCCAACAAGGGCAATGGTATTACAAATGCTGAAGATAGATTCGGGGGTCATGATGTTGGTTTTTGAAGTGCCGTAACAATAAGCTGGTAGGTTTCTTCATCACTTAACTCTTCAGCAACAAATTTTTTACCAATCACTTTTTCATACAACTCAATATAACGGTTGCTGATGGTGTTAATCCATTCTTCGCTCATCTCCGGAACGGTTTGACCTTCCTTACCCATGAAATTATTTTCAATGAGCCATTCACGTACAAACTCTTTGCTCAATTGTTTTTGACGTTCTCCTTTCAACTGTCGTTCTTCAAACCCATCTACATAAAAGTATCTTGAGCTGTCAGGGGTATGAATTTCATCCATTAGATAAATGGTATCCCCCATTTTTCCAAATTCATATTTGGTATCAACAAGGATCAACCCCTGTTTGGCAGCAATTTCTTTTCCTCTTGCAAATAACTGCAGAGCATAGTTACTCAATTGTTTCCATTCATCTGCGGTACAAATACCAGTTGCAATTAGTTCGGCAGCTGAAATATCTTCATCGTGCCCGGCTTCTGCTTTTGTTGAAGGTGTAATAACAGGAGTGGGGAAAAAATCATTTTCTTTTAAACCATCGGCCATTGCTGCGCCACATAATTCTCTTTTACCTGATGCATATGTTCTCCATGCATGACCAACGAGGTTACCTCGTACTACCATTTCAATTTTAAAAGGAACACATCTTTTACCAATACTCGCATTAGGTGCAGGAACAGTGATCAACCAGTTGGGACAAATGTCTTCTGTTGCTGCCAGCATATAAGCAGCAATTTGATTTAATACTTGTCCTTTAAAAGGGATTGGTTCAGGAAGAATGACATCAAAGGCAGAAATACGGTTACTGGCAATCATTACGAGCAAATCATCACCGATGCTGTAAACGTCTCTAACCTTGCCTTTATAGTAATTGGTTTGGTTGGGAAATTGAAAAGAATTCATAGCCCGAAGTTAACAGACAAGCATAAAACACAGGCAGTTAAACTAATTAACTTTTAAAGATTTGTGGAAATTAAGGTTGGAAAGATTTATTTCATTTATTGGTCGTAAACCCTATTTTTGTTTATACAGTAAACCCTGCTATATGAGAAAGCTAATAAAACTGATTTTATTGATGCCTTGTGCATCTGTTTTTTTTATTTCCTGTAATGAAGAAGGATTTGCACCGGCCCGGCTTTTAGTTGCAAATTTTGTAGTGAACCCTCCCGTTTCGCCAAGCCCGTTACCAACTGCCGGAACAGCTGTTGATGTAAGTTGGGGAGGTAACCTTGTATTGAATAATGTTGTTTACGGAGCTGCGAGTGTTGTAGGTGGAACCCCTGTTACTACCATCCCTGCTTTTACATCTATTGTGGGTGGTTATGCATCTGTAAAAAGTGGTGCACTCCCATTAAATCTAGCTATTGCAGGTTCAAACAGTCAAACGGTTTATAACCGCATAACCAGTTTTTTGCCCGGCAAAAGTTATACTGCCGTTGCATTTGATCTTAATCCTTTTTATAGAGTGATGATCATGGAAGATGATTTAACTGCTCCCCCTTCAGGTAAAGCAAAAATTCGTTTTGTGCATGCTATTTCATCATTATTATTAGGTTCCTTACCAAAGAAAGATACCATTGATGTTACTGCAACCGGCGGACCGGCAGCTAATCCTTTAGTGAATGCAAGTATTTTCCCAATAAGAAATTTTGGAGATGCTTTTAACAATAAAAATCTTCAACAGTTTGCTTTGATTGACAGCGGATCTTACAATATTGCTTTCCGAGTAGCAGGCACACCGGGTACTTCTCCAGCCACTGGTTTGATTGGCTTTTTCCCTTCACCAACAACCAGGTTTCGTTTCGAAAGCGGAAAGATCTACACCATTGTAGCAAGATTACATATTACAGCAACTGCAGCGCCCACACCTGCAACTACTTTTATTACGCATAACTAATTCACCACCGGAATAAAATATATTTATGAAAAAGCAAATAAAATTATTCTTGTTGTTACTTGTTGCAAGCTTTACAGGATTGGCATTGCAGGCCCAGGTAACATTGTTTGGGAATGTGAAGTCAAAAACGAACAGCGAAACCTTAGCTGCCGTTTCGGTAACTGTAAAAGGAACCACCGCCGGAACCTTTACTAATGATAAAGGAAACTTCAAAATAACCGTTGATAAATTACCCGTTGTATTGGTTATTTCTTCTATTGGTTATGAAGATGTTGAAGTGTCAGTTGTTTCCGCTGGTTTTGTAGATGTAACCCTCACAACAAGAGCGGCCTTAGGACAGGAAGTAGTGGTATCAGCCACACGTATTGCAACCAAAATTCTTGAATCACCCGTATCTATTGAACGTATCGGAGCTGCCCAGTTAAGAGAAGCCCCTGCTGCTTCATTTTATGATGCCGTTCAGAATTTAAAGGGTGTTGATTTTGTGCGTTCAGGTTTGGTTTTTGGTACAATTGGTACCAGAGGTTTCAACGGTTCTGGTAATACACGTTTCAACCAATTTACTGATGGAATGGATAACCAGGCACCAGGATTAAATTTCTCTGTTGCAAATATTGTAGGTTTAACCGAACTGGATGTTGATAATATGGAATTACTACCCGGTGCATCATCAGCTCTTTATGGTTCTGGTGGTATGAATGGAACTTTACTCATCACCAGCAAAAACCCTTTTAAATATCAGGGCTTGAGTTTCCAGGTGAAGCAGGGAATCATGCATACGGATAAAAGACAAAGACCCGCTTCACCTTATTATGATTGGAATTTCCGTTGGGGTAAAAAGTTAGGTGAAAAATTTGCATTTAAAATTGCCGGCCAGTATATGCAGGCACAGGATTGGCAGGCAAATGACTTAGATAATTATGATATCCTCGCAGGTAAAACAAAATTTGGGGACAGAAGTGTTCCAAGTTATAATGGAGTAAATGTGTATGGTGATCAAATTGGTTCTACACCTCCAATTGTAAATATTAAAAGTGTAATCAGGGGAAGTGTTTACCAGCAAACTTACGCATTTGTTTATGCCCAGGCAATTGCAAATGGAGCAACTCCGGCACAGGCTGATGCAGTGGCTAAAGCCACTGCTACAGCGAATTCAAACAATACGGCTGCTTCTTTATTTGCTACCGGTTCTGATTCAATTGTTAGCCGCACAGGGTATGCAGAAAAAAATCTCGTTGATTATAATACCTACAATCTTAAATTCAATGGAGGGTTGTATTATAAAATCAATTCACAAACAGAATTATCTTTTGTAGGGTATTGGGGAACTGCAACCACCGTTTACACGGGTGCTGATCGTTATTCATTGAAAGATGCCAAGATTGGACAATACAAATTGGAATTAAAAGGAGATAATTATTTTGTTCGTGCTTATACTACACAGGAAAATTCAGGTGAAGCTTATGCGGCCACTTTGTTGGCTTCACAAATGTTGCAAGGTTATTCAGAAAGCAGCACGGTATGGTTTCCTACTTATATCGGAACATTTGCAGCAGCCCGTGGTGGTACATTACCGGGGTTTACCGGTAGGAACTTACCTGAAGACCAGGCGCATTTTTTAGCACGTGCAGCGGCAGATGTAAACCGCCCTATACCAGGAACTACGGCTTATAATGATTTATTCAACAGAGTGCGTAAAACACCTATCTCCAAAGGTGGAGCCTTATTCCTCGACAAAACAGATATGTATGTAGTTGATGGAATGTATAATTTTAAAAAAATGACATGGGCCGATCTGCAGGTTGGTGGTTTGTTCCGTCGTTTTTCTTTGAACTCACAGGGCACATTGTTTACTGATACCGTTGGAAAACGTATTCCAATTAATGAATACGGAGCTTATGTACAGATCCAGAAAGAATTTATTGAGCGTATCAAAATTACATTGGCTGCCCGTTATGATAAGAATGATAATTTCAAAGGAAGGTTTACACCAAGAGCAACTGCCACCATCAAAGTAGCAACTGATAATTTCTTCCGTTTATCTTACCAACAGGCATATCGTTTCCCTACAACACAGAACCAATTTATCAATTTACCATTGGGTTCAAAAAGTAATATGCTGATTGGCGGGTTGCCTCAATTCCAGGATTTCTATAATTTCAAAACAAACCTGGTATGGGATTCTGCGACAGCATTTAACGCCATCCGCAAAAATAATTTAGCTTCACTTACATCTGCCAATTCATTCCAGTTCAAAGAATTCAAACCAGAAGTGGTGAATTCGTTTGAAGTAGGTTATCGTGGTGTGATCGCTAAAAAATTATTGATCGATGTGTATGGTTTCTATGCCATCTATACCAATTTCATCAGCACAGCTATTTTAATTCAGAACCCGGGTACACCCAACCAACGCCAGTTTGGTATGCCTTCCAATTCGGCTGATAATGTTTCTGCTTTCGGTTGGGGTGCAAGTTTCGATTACAGGTTCCCTTCAAACTTCAACTTAAGTACCAACGTTTCTTATAATGAATTAAAAAATTCTCCTCCCGGCCAGCTTGCATTCTTCAATACAGCACCATGGCGTTATAATGTTACGGTAAGCAACAATAAATTGTTCAAGCATTTCGGCTTTGCGGCAACGTACAGATGGCAGAGTGAAATTGAGGTATGGGAATCAACCTTTCTGTCTGGAAATTTACCGGCTTATGGTATGTTAGATGCACAGGTTAGTTACCGCATTCCCAAATCAAAAAATCTTGTAAAACTCGGTGCAAACAACCTGTTGAATAAATATTACAAAACTGCCTATGCAAATCCTGAAATTGGCGGATTGTATTATGTAAGCTTTGGATTTAATGTTTTTTAATAACAAGTAATTTTTTTCATAGCCCCTTCATTTATTTTGAAGGGGCCTTTTTTTTTAATATCATGAATTGACAGATATTTGAACAACCATGCAGGTTATATTATTTGATACAGCAGATCGGAATACACTTTATCCTTTTACGGCTATCAGACCGGTTGCTGATCTGCGTATTGGAATATGCACAAACAGGGAACGCTGGGAGTTATTGCTGAAAAGCAAAATAACGGTATTAACAGAAACATACTTGCAAAAGAACGATATGGAAGAAAAGGGTGATCCCTTTTTATACATCAATGCAAAATTGATTCCTTCTGTAACGCTTTCAGAAAAAATCAGGAGCTTATCCCCGGGAAATGGAATTACAAGAAATGGGAAGGTCATCGCTTTGTGCAGCAATCAACAACTTCAGTTTAATTTTGCAACCGATGATTGCCGAGGAGTAAATTTTGTTGAATGGCCCACTGCAGTTCAGTTATTGAATTACCCTTTTGAAATGAATCAATGGAGTGATGCGATCATAAGGGAAGACTTTTTATTAATAACAGCGGACAAAAATTCACAACCCATTTCTTCAACCAACCAGGTTGCTTCAGCTCAAAATATTTTTATTGAAGAAGGCGCTGTAATGGAGTATTGCATCATTAATGCATCAACCGGCCCGGTATATATTGGAAAGAACTGTTTAATGATGGAGGGTACTATGATTCGTGGGCCCTTTGCCATGCTTGAAGGTTCAGTTGTTAAAATGGGCAGCAAAATTTATGGAGCAACAACGGTAGGCAAACAATGTACTGTTGGAGGTGAAATAAAAAATACGATTTTCTTTGACTATTCCAATAAAGCACATGATGGATACATCGGCGATGCCATAATAGGCGCATGGTGTAACCTGGGAGCAGGCACTTCCTGTTCCAACATAAAGAATACAGCAACTGAAGTAAAAATATGGAACCAATTACTACAGCAATGGATCAGTGCAGGTAACAAATGCGGCGTATTGCTGGGCGATTATACAAAAGTAGCCATCAATTCCTCCCTTACAACCGGCATGGTGAGTGGCATTTGCAGCAATATATTAACCAGTGAACTTTCCGTAAAGTATATAAAAGACTTTACCTGGAATATACACACGGGTGAAAAGTATCTATTTGAAAAGGCCGTACGGGATATCGAAAACTGGATGCAGTTAAAAAATAAACTATTTACAGTTGCTGACAGAGAAATTCTGCAGCATATCTTTAACAACAAACCATAAACAGAAAGTACATGCGTAAACAAGTAGCCGCTGCCAACTGGAAAATGAATTTAACCTATCAGCAGGCAGAACAGTTAATTACTGACATCATGAATACTCCTCATACATTAGCTGAACATCAGCGTGCTGTATTTGCAGTTCCTTTTCCGTATCTCAACATGGTAGTGGAAAAAGTAAAAGGAAAAACAGGCGCAGGCGTTGCGGCACAAAACTGTTACACACAAAAAGCTGGGGCCTATACAGGTGAAACATCGGTTGAAATGCTGCAATCAATCCATGTTGATTATGTTGTTATCGGTCACAGCGAAAGAAGAGAATATTTTAATGAAAGCAACCAGATGCTTGCAGAAAAAGTGAACATTGCTTTGCAATTTGGTTTAACGCCTATCTTCTGTTGTGGGGAAGCATTGGCCATCAGGGAATCAGGAACTCAAAATGATTATGTTGCTCAACAATTAAAAGAAAGCCTGTTTCACTTAAGTGCAGGTGAATTACAAAAGGTTATCATTGCCTATGAACCAATATGGGCAATTGGTACAGGTAAAACCGCCACATCAGAACAAGCGCAGGAAATGCACGCACACTTGCGTAGGGCATTAGCCAAACAATATGGCAATAGTGTTGCAGATAATATTTCAATCTTATATGGTGGAAGTGTAAAAGGTGCAAATGCAAAAGAAATTTTCAGTCAACCCGATGTGGATGGCGGATTGGTTGGTGGCGCATCATTAAAAGCAGATGAGTTTGTACAAATCATCCAGGGGTTGAAATAACCAGCATGCAAAGGGATAAAAATTTATACCCGCTTTCTCATCAGCATCATAATGGATTGATGGCTGTTCTCCTGCTTAAAAAGGGACTCGAACGGAAAGCTGATGCTGCAGTGATGGGTGCATTCATTCTTTCAATATGGGATGCTGAACTCCGTAATCATTTCATCAAGGAGGAAGTATACCTGCATCCGCATGAAATCCATATTCTTGAATTGATGGACTTATATGAACAAATGAAAACTGAACATCACCAGGTTCGAAAAATCATTGATGCTATTCGCAGCGGATTATCAACACATGAACTAGTAAATGAGTTTCAGGTTTTACTAGAAAAGCATATCCGTTTTGAAGAACGAACCATGTTTCCATTTATAGAAGAACATATACAACAGGAACAATTACTCGCATTAGGGAAACAATTGGAGCACCTTGAAAGCAGGGCTTGTTCTGATTACCCGGTAAAATTCTGGGAGTAACTATTTCATAATAAACTGGGCCCTTTCCAACCTGTCGTTGATGGCTCTTCCCAAACCCTTATTGGGCAATGGTTCTGCAAGAATAACATCGGCTTTTAATTTGTCTACTTCACGAAGTATGCGAAATAAATTCTTTGCAGCTTCTTCAACTAAGCCATTGGTTGATAGAATAAATTGCTGATCTTTTGGCAGATCTGGATTGTATTCCTGAAAATTGATGAGGATGATTTTTTGATCTTCAAACCTGCGGATGATCTCTTCTGCATGACCCATGAACAAAGGGGTATGTGTTGCGTAATGACTTTTAAGTTGCCCGGGTGTTTCAGGATTTTCAGTAATCTTTTTAATGATCCTGATTTTTTTACCCAGCACTTCTTCGATCTGTTCAACTGAAATACCTCCTAAACGATAAACTTCGAGTTCTTCATCTGCATTCCAACCAACAATCGTTGATTCAACTCCAACTTCACATTCACCACCATCAAGGATGTAAGGAATTTTTCCGTGCAAACCATCATATACATGCTGAGCAGTAGTAGGACTGATATATCCTGAAGGATTTGCACTGGGAGCTGCCAAAGGAAAATCCAATTGCTCTAAAAGCTGCAAGGTGATTGGATGATTGGGTACACGGATCGCTACTCGGTTGCTACCTGCTGTAACAAGTTCAGGGATTGTATTTTTTTTATCAAATAAAATAGTGAGCGGGCCTGGCCAGAATGCGTCAGTCAAGTGTTTCGCTTCAAGAGAAAGATTTTGTAGAAATAGTTCTGCTTTAGCAAATGATGCAACATGCACAATCAAAGGATTAAATTGAGGACGATCTTTTACCGTATAGATCTTAAGTACTGCATCCTCATTCAAGGCATTGGCTGCAAGGCCATACACCGTTTCAGT
>JBKJNM010000236.1:0-19238 GCA_046593655.1 Lacibacter sp.
TAAAAAAAGCGTTATCAATAAATTGATAACGCTTATATGAAAACGAAAACTCCGCTTTACTTCTTGTCGTTACGGACAAGGTCGAAAAACTTATTATCGCTCATACCGAGCCAGATCATATCAATCTGATCGATATCAAATGCTTTATCGAAACAGATATATTGAATGTGGTTTTGCCCTGCCTGAACGGTCCACGTACAAGCCAGGTCGCCGTCTTCAGCTTTTGTGGTGTAGTTGTAAAACATTTCATTATTTTTCAACTTCACATAGATTTTGTAATCTGTCCACTTTAAAGGAACAGCCCCTTCCTGATTGATAATAGCCATTCGAATCTTGGTATAACCGGTACCATCATCACGGGTAATGTATTCATTTTTGTTTACGTACACCCCAACGAGGAAGTTGATGGTTTTACTGGGGTTTGAAATACTTTCATAATAATAATAATCGGTGCCTTGTGCTTTTACAGATACGGGTGCAGCCATCATAACAGCTACACAAATAACGCAGAGGAAGAGGAGTTTCTTTTTCATTTTTATTGATTTATGGTGCTGTAAATGTAAAGCAACAGAAAGCCCCTCCCAATACCCCCTCTTGGGTATTTTGCAAAAAGCCATCTAAACAATATATTTTTGCTTTATGGGAAAACTGAAAGTGCCGAAAAACGGCAACCGCAAAGACCTCATTGTAAAAGCAGGAGCTGCCCTTTTTCGTGAAAAAGGATTTGGTGCAGCCAGTATGCGTGATTTAGCTGAGAATTTAGGAATTGAAGCAGCCAGTCTTTACAATCATATCCGCTCCAAGAATGAAATTCTGGAGTCGGTTTGTTTTAATGTTGCCAATCGATTCAACACACATTTTGATGAACTTGAAACGGTTACGCTTTCACCCATTAAAAAAGTGGAGACCCTGCTTCGGTTTCATATTCAACAGATGATTGATAATTACGAAGAGGTAATAGTAAGTGACCGGGAGTGGAAACACCTGGACGAACCATATCTTTCCAACTTTCGTATTCAACGGCGCAATTACCGGAAACGTTTTGCAGCTATTATAGAAGAAGGCATGAAAAAGGGTGAGATGAAAAAGATTGATGCACCCACAGCGGTTGTCATCATGCTGCATTCAGTGAGCGGAATTGAAAGCTGGCATCGGTCCACCGCAAAGATCAGCGGAGCTGAACTGGAAGATAATATGATCCTGATCATGATTGATGGTTTAAGAAAATAAGAACGATTGCATGTCTATACATTTCCACCCTCTTGCAATTAAAGAGGTAAAAAAAGAAACAGCAGATTGTGTTTCTGTTTTATTTGATGTTCCCGAAAATTTACAAGAAGAGTTTCGATTCACACAAGGCCAAAGCCTTACCATGCGTGCAACCATCAACGGGGGGGAAGTAAGAAGAACTTATTCAATCTGCAGCAGTCCTTTTGATCATCAGTTAAAAGTTGCCATTAAAAAAGTAGAAGGCGGTTTGTTTTCTGTTTTTGCAAATGATCTGCTTACACACAATGATATACTCGAAGTAATGCCTCCTATCGGCAGTTTTTATACATCGCTTCAATCATCAAATCAAAAAAATTATATTGCTTTTGCAGCGGGCAGTGGTATTACACCGGTTCTTTCTATTATTAAAACAACATTGGCAACAGAACCCAATAGTTCGTTTACGTTGGTATACGGAAACAAAAGCCGGTCTTCCATCATTTTCTTTGAGGAGCTGGAAGGGCTGAAAAATAAATTCATTAACCGGTTCAACCTCATTCATATTTTAAGCAGAGAGAAAACAGATGCTGATCTTAATTTTGGAAGAATCAACAAAGAAAAGTGTGCCGACCTGTTTAGTAAGTTGTTGGATGTAAAAGCAGCTGATGAATTTTTTATCTGTGGACCTGAAGACATGATTTTTGCTGTAAAAGATTTTTTAGAAAGCAACGGTGTAAATGAAAAGAAAATTCATTTTGAGTTATTTACTACGCCGGGACAAAACAAAAAGTACGAAGTAAGAAGTACGAAGCACGAAGAAGAAGGGCCGCATAGTCATATCACAGTAAAATTAGATGGCAGAAGTTTTGATTTTACGATCCCCCTTAATAGCGATGAATCTATTCTTGATGCAGCCATGCAACAAGGTGCCGATGTGCCTTATGCCTGTAAAGGTGGGGTATGTTGCACTTGTAAAGCCAGGCTCGTTGAAGGTGAAGTGAAAATGGATGTTCATTGGGGTTTGGAACAGGAAGAAATTGAGCAGGGTTTTATTCTCACCTGCCAAAGCCACCCCACAACAGAAAAAGTAGTGGTTGATTTCGATGTGAAATAAACATCTGCAACACTCTTCAACAAAAATTCCAAACAGGCGTTAGCTTTCATTAAATTTGTGGTTCAATTGAAACGCCATGCCTGTAAAGGATTTTGAACAACACTTTCAAAGCAAGATAGATCAGGAGATCAAACTTGAACCAAAAGACTGGATGCCCGATGCCTACCGGAAAACCAATATCCGGCAGATAAGTCAGCATGCCCATAGTGAAATTGTTGGGATGTTGCCAGAAGGAAACTGGATCAGCCGTGCCCCCTCTTTAAAACGCAAAGCGATCTTAATTGCCAAAGTGCAGGATGAAGCTGGTCATGGTTTGTATTTGTATTGTGCTGCAGAAACATTGGGCATGAGCAGGGAACAAATGATTGATGACCTCAACAGTGGAAAAGCAAAATATTCTTCCATTTTTAATTACCCCACATTAACATGGGCCGATATGGGTGCCATTGGCTGGCTGGTTGATGGCGCTGCTATCTTAAACCAGGTGATGTTGTGCAGAACAAGTTATGGACCTTATGCAAGAGCCATGGTGCGTATTTGTAAAGAAGAAAGTTTTCATCAACGGCAGGGTTTTGAATCATTACTTGTTTTATCAAAAGGAACGGTTGAACAAAAAGCGATGTGCCAGGATGCCATCAACCGTTGGTGGTGGCCTTCTCTCATGATGTTTGGCCCAAAGGATAGTGAAAGCACCAACAGTGATCAAAGTATGAAATGGAAGATCAAGCGCAAAACGAATGATGAACTGCGTCAGCAGTTTGTTGATATGTGTGTGGAGCAAGTAAAATTGTTAGGCATGACCTTACCGGATCCTCATCTCAAATGGAATGAAGAACGGATGCATTACGACTATGGTGAAATCAATTGGGAGGAATTCTGGAATGTAGTAAAAGGTAACGGACCTTGTAACAAGCAACGATTAGAAGCCAGACGTAAAGCGCACGAAGAAGGAAGATGGGTGAGAGAAGCAGCAGCGGCATATGCAGAAAAACAAAAAGCAAAGACACAACAAAAAGCAGCATAAGATGAACTTGATCATTCGCAAATTTTATTACGGCGATATCCCGGAAGAAAAAGGCGGCGGTAGTAATTATCAAACACAGGCCGATACAACTTCATGGCCTTTGTGGGAAGTATTCATCCGCAGCAAACAGGGTCTCGATCATAAACATGTAGGTAGTTTAAAGGCAGCTGATGCACAAATGGCGATTGAAAACGCAAGAGATGTGTACACGAGAAGAATGGAAGGCGTAAGCTTATGGGTGGTGGAAAGCAAATACATACACGCCAGCAATCCGGATGAAGCGGATAGTTTATATGAACCTGCAAATGATAAGATTTACCGTCATCCTACTTTTTATGATTTACCTGATGAGGTGAAGCATATGTAAAACTGTAGGGAATTAGTAATTTGGAAAAAGGAATTGGGTAAAACATTCCGGTTAACCATGAACTACAAAGGATATAAAGATTTAGAGTGTTATAAAGAAGCAAGGTTGCTCAGAATTTTTATTTCAGAGTTAGTTAAGAAATTCCCAAAAGATGAAAAATTTCTTTTAACAGCACAAGTTGTTGATTGTTCAAGATCAATCACAAGAAATATGGCCGAAGGTTATGGCAGGTACACATTTACAGATACCCGAAATTTTTTCATTATTGCAAGAGGTTCGATCACTGAAACAATGGAACAGCTAACAACAGCATTTGATGAAAAATATATTTCGGAAGATGAGTTAAAGGCCGGAGAAGAAAAGTGCGAGTTAGTATTTAGACTAACAAACGGCTATATCGGGTATCTTGATAAATCAAAAGCTGCAACCAAACCTAATTCCAAATTACAAAATCCAAATTCCTGATTAATGAGCGCTTCGATCATCGACTATACATTACACTTAGCAGATACAACACTAATTCTTTCGCAACGAAACAGCGAATGGTGTGGTCATGGGCCCATACTGGAACAGGATATTGCCATCACCAATATTTCATTAGACTTACTTGGCCAATCAAGAAATTTTTATCAATATGCCGCTCAATGTATCAATGATCAAAAAACATCCGATACTGAAGATAGAACCGCAGCCGGAACTCCCCTCTTGAGAGGGGCTGGGGGTGTGTCAGAAGATTCATTAGCATATTTGCGTACTGAAAGAGAATTTAAAAATCTGTTATTGGTTGAACAACCCAATGCTGACTGGGGACAAACTATTTTACGTCAATATCTCTTCTGCCAGTTTCAATATCTGTTATATCAGCAATTACAGCAGCATAAAGATGAACAGCTTGCCGCTATTACAACCAAAGCGTTAAAAGAAATTACTTATCATGTTCGCTGGAGCAGTGAATGGGTTATTCGATTGGGCGATGGTACAGAAGAAAGCCAGGAAAAAATGCTCCATGCCATTGATAATCTGTGGCGATATACAGGTGAATTATTTGAAGCGGCTGATTATGAAAAAGAAATGGGTATTGATTTGTCTGCAATCAAAAAAGAATGGCTTGAAAAAGTGACCTTGGTATTTAATGAAGGAAAGCTACCTGTTCCTGAAAATGTATTTATGCAAAAGGGCGGTAAGCAAGGAGTACATACTGAACATCTCGGTTATATCCTTACAGAATTACAATACCTTCAACGAACTTATCCTTCAAGTCAATGGTAAACAATCATGGAACATACAATTGATAAAAAAATGCTGTATGATTATCTGGAAGAAATAAAAGATCCTGAGATTCCTGTGTTAAGCATCATTGACCTGGGAATTGTGCGGGATATCCATTTGAATGATGATGAAGTAGAAGTGCTCATTACACCTACTTATAGCGGATGCCCTGCATTGGATACCATTGCGGCTGACATCCGTATTGAATTAGCTACACTTGGGTTTAAGAAAATAAAAATAACACAAACTCTATCTCCTGCCTGGACAACTGATTGGATGAGTGAGGAAGGAAAACGAAAACTGAAAATTTATGGAATAGCTGCACCCAACAAAAGATTTACCATTCCAACAGATGGGGTTGAATGCCCCCATTGCAATTCCACAGATACAAAATTGATGAGTAACTTTAGTTCAACTGCCTGCAAAGCATTGTATCAATGCAATGATTGCAAAGAACCCTTTGACTATTTCAAGTGTCACTAAACTTATAGTTTTAAGGTAGAAAAAATTTCAAATAAAAAATTAACACAACATGTCTTCCATTCTATTTGAAATAAAAGATTCTATTGCCATTATCACCCTCAACCGACCTGATAAATTCAATTCTTTTAACAGGGACATGTCCCTGCTATTACAAAGCAAACTCGATGAATGTGCATCGCTGCATGAAATTCGGTGTGTGTACATTACCGGAGCAGGCAAAGCTTTTAGTGCCGGTCAGGATATTGGGGAGTTGGTAGGAGAAAACAAAATTGAGTTAGCACAAATTTTATCAGATCATTTTAATCCCATTGTTAAACGCATCCGCAACTTACCGAAGCCTGTAATTGCAGCAGTAAATGGAGTAGCAGCAGGCGCCGGTGCCAATATTGCTTTGTGTTGCGATATTGTTTTAGCAGCAGAATCAGCTTCTTTTATCCAGGCTTTTTCAAAAATTGGTTTGATCCCTGATAGTGGCGGCACATTTACATTACCCCGTTTGATAGGTTGGCAAAAAGCAAGTGCCCTGATGATGACGGGTGATAAGGTATCAGCAAATGAAGCAGAACGATTAGGAATGATCTATAAAGTTTTTGCTGATGTAGTGTTTGAAGAAGAAAGTAAAAAGATAGCCCATACCATTGCTCAAATGCCAACGAAAGGATTAGCATATACCAAACAGGTGCTGAATAATTCTTTCACTAACTCATGGGAAGAACAATTACAACTGGAAGATCAGTTTCAGCAGAAAGCTGCAATTACAGATGATTACCAGGAAGGCATCAATGCCTTTTTAGAAAAACGTGCTGCACAATTCAACGGAGAATAAAAATCCTTTTACAAATCATGTAAAGAACTTAATCAATGATTAAGAAATTCGCTCTAGTTTGCTTTAATAAACCGGATCGATTGTATACTGCCGCTGTCATCTTTCACTTGAAGCGTATAGGATGCAGCAGGTAATGTTGCAAGATCCAGTACTGTTTTGTGCTCCCCTTTGTTATATAACTGTTTGGTGCTGAAAACTACCTGCCCGGAAGTATTGCTTATAACAACTGTTATTACTGATGTTTGTTTCAGCGAAAAGCTGATCGTTGTTTTGTTCTTCACCGGGTTTGGATACAATGAAGCCAGCCTGAAGGCAGTTGCACTTAGCCTGATCACTTTTGAATAAACATAATTACCATTTATATCTACTTGCTTAATGCGATAAGAATAAGATTGATAATTGATCTCCCTGTGCACATAATTGTATGAACGAAAACTGGTACTGTTTCCTGCAGCATCGGCTTTTCCAAATTCTGTAAAATCAATTCCATTCAATGAAGCTTCAATGGAGAAGTAAGCTGTATTTGTTTCACTTGTGGTTGACCAACTGATCAGGTTTTCATTTCCGTTATTCTTACCTGTTAACTCCAGACCGGTTACAGGTAATACAGCCATATCATTGCTAACGCCAAAAGGCGAAAAACTTGTAATACCAGAACGGGTGATGGCATAGGGGTCAGAACCGGATGCGGGAAGATTTGTTAAACCATATTCCCACGATGCACCTGTATAATGAGCCACTCTGCTGAAACTACGATTAAACCCTGTTAGCTCTAATGCAAGCGGCCATTGTAAAGTTAAACTTGCATCTGTTCCACCGGTAACAGCTTCGGATATGAGCCAAAGACAATTCACTACATTGCTCAAATTAGCCGTTCCATTACTTCCATTTCTATAAAACGCCGGCAACATTCTTATACTGAAAAAATCCGTAACAGAACTGCCTGTTAGTGCAATGGTTGCAGGTAAATAATTTGTTGCGCTACCAACAGGAAATAGTTTTGATCCTGACGAGGTAACCTGTTGTTTTAATTCGCCGCTGCCTGTTGCAACCAGGTAGGTATTGGTGCCGGCACCATTTATACTTGCACTGTTTTCAATGGTCATATTAAAATTATCAAGTGATAATTTACCTGCTGTTAAGGTTAATGTGTTATTGATTGTTACGGCAGAAGAAAGTGTTGCAAGTTCGGATGGTTTGTTGATGGTTAAATTATAAAACGGAGAGTTTGTTGCACTACCAATTAATTGTGCACCTGTACCATTGAGAATAACTTCTCCTGTTCCTGTTGTCCAGGAAGTTTGACTGTTCGTAAAATTTTGCTTCACATACAATTTGCCATTATTCGTGAGTAATGCAGCAGAACTGTTGGTAAAATTTCCATTTACAAAAAAAGTATCTGTGCTGCCTCCAATTGATAAGGTACCTGTATTTGTAACATCAACCTGGGCAGTTGAACCAAGAGCAGTGCAACAGATGAAAAAGGAATAAATTATTTTTTTCATGACATTTCATTAATAATAAATATGGAGTCTTTTATTACCTAATTGTAACATTTAACGTCTCCACTGTAATACTGCTTGCATCAGAAGTGTTGGCAGCCCAAACTTCAATATAATCATTGGTTGATAACTGAACCGTGCAGGTAATTGTTAAAGAACCTTTATCTACACCGGTTGATAAACGCATGGCCTGTTCTGACTCGGGCAACAGAACACCATTTTTATAAATGTAGAACGAAAAATATTTATTGGCAGCCTGTGATGTAACACTTAACGAAGCAACTACTGCAAACCGGCGTGTTTTGAAACCGTCGTACACCAATCGATTACTCACTGAAGAACTAACCCTGAAAAGGCCTACCCCTGTTGTTGTGCACAATGCCTTCGTTGGTGTACTAGCAGCAGAAAACGTAGTAGTAGCTATAGCAGTAAGATAAATATTTCCGGCTGCCACATCATCTTTTTCTGTTGGCAAACCGGGGGATTCAACCTCCCATTTATTTGAAAAGCTCCCATTGACCTTCGTTCCTGTTCCCAAAAAAGCAGTATTCTTTAAATTGCCAGCATCCGTAATACTTGTAATTCCGCTTATATCCAAACCAATGCCCGATGATGCAGACATTGGCTGACTGAACCCTCCCAGTTTTTCTATTACTCCAAATGTTCCTGTCAGTTTTTCAAAGGTGCCCGCATTGGTAGGAAACCATGCCGTATTATCAAGAAAAAGATTAGTGTTATTTTGATAGGTTATTC
This sequence comes from Lacibacter sp., assembly GCA_046593655.1. GTDB lineage: Bacteria > Bacteroidota > Bacteroidia > Chitinophagales > Chitinophagaceae > Lacibacter. The sequence goes on from JBKJNM010000236.1 coordinate 8,548, forward strand.
CTGAAGTATTGCCTGCGTAATTAATTACACTGAAGAAAATAATGTATCCACCTTTCACCAGTCCAACATCTTTACAACTGGCAATGATTAAATCCCTTACAATTAAATTTTCGGTAGCACCCAGATCCAGATTAAATAATTTGGCACCTGTTGTATTGGCTACCATGGTTAGGTTTTTGAGCGTGCCTCCTTTTGTACCTGTAAATAACTCCCCGCTTGAAGAGAGATAAATCAGTTTATCATTATTGGCATCCATACCTACCAGGTAACAACCATTGAGATTGATCTTACTGGTTAAATAAATGGTGCCGTTTACTTCATAGGTAGTACCTGCGGCCAGTGTAATAACTCCAGACACAGGTGTTGGAAAATCTGCTGCTGTTTGCACCAGCACATAATTGTTTCTTGTTTTCTGCGCACCGGAACTGATAATACTCCAATTGCTGCCATCACTGATGACCGTAATAATTTCTTTTGTATCATTCAGCAGCCATGAACTGCTCCCATCAATTGTTTGGGATGAAGTAGTTGTAATTGTTACTACAGGAAGCGGATTGGTTGTGCTTGCGTTCTTAATTGCGTATACTCTTCCTGCACAAGTGCTGGCATCGGGTAAGGTTACCGTTGCAGTAGTGGTACCGGTATAAATTAAATTATTGTCGGTAGAGGCTGCTGTTGTGGATGAAGTAAAAGCACGGTAGTTTAGAGCAAGTGATCCCCTGATATCTAATGTAGAAGTGGGAGAAGTGGTGCCTATCCCAATTTGTGCATGTATGTTGAGGATACACAAACACAGGATAATTGTAATAAAAGTTTTCATGAGTCTTACTTGGATATTGGTTTTAAAACTGGATTCTACCACGAATTTACACTAGCGACTACCGGCCACTTATAGTATATCCTGCTATTATTACCAAGAAATCTACTACAGCGGTTAAATAAATACTTAGCTTATGTAGCTGTTTATACTTATTGGATGTTTACGATTGAAGAATGATTACGTTTTAGTTTTAAAGGAGTGGGGCGATTTTTAACCATTCTATTCACAATAACCGCCTTTTCAAAATATTTATGTACCCTTGAATATGAGCACAAATAATCTTGCCCAAAATGTTGTAGCGCATATGCTGCAAAACGACCTGTTCAGTAAATGGCTGGGCATTGAGGTAATTGATATCAAAGAAGGATACAGCAAAATAAAAATGAGCGTAAGAAAAGAAATGATCAATGGGTTTGGCATTGTGCATGGAGGTATTGCTTTTTCCCTGGCCGATAGTGCGTTTGCTTTTGCCTGCAACAACCGTAACAATTTATCCGTAGCATTGGATACTTCTATCAACTTTATTAAACCAGTTCATGTAGATGATGTATTAACAGCTGAAGCAAAAGAATTACATAACGGCAAATCAACCGGCTTGTATCATATTTCCATCTTCAATCAAAAAAATCATTTAGTTGCACAATTTAAAGGAACCTGTTACAGAACGGGAAAGGAACTAATCTCTTCCTGATCACTTTCTCTTGTTGCATTTGCAAAAGATATTAAATAACTTGTAAGAGAAGTACAACCCTTCAACCCCAAAGCCATGAAACAAATTTCATATTGGGCACGCAGTCATAAAACTGCGGCAAGGATCATTCTCATATTGCTTTATATTCCTTTAAACATTGCAGGGTTAGTTACCGGCTATTTGTTGCAGGAAACAGGCATCACACTTTCAGCCAATTTTATTTATACCCTTATCATCATCGTGTTGGCAGTTTATTTGTTTTACCCCGCAAAAGCTACTTACTTTAAAAGAAAGTTTTTTGAAGGAGTTATGATTACATGCACGTATCTCATGATTTGCTTTTATGGAAACCAGCTAAACAATCCAACTCCGGTATTACCTTTTGCTAACTCAATACAGGCGGTTAGTTATACAATTCATCATACAGCTATTCCATCTGTAAACAAGATTGCCGGCAAAACATTGACAATAAAAGAACTGCGCAAGGAACTCAAAAAAGCGTTTCAACAAAAGAAAGAAATGAAGAAAGGCTGGAAGATTGCTCTGATTATTCTCAGCATTTTAGTTGCAGCAGGACTGATCCTCCTGCTAGTTGTTCTCAGTTGCACTATTGCCTGCAACTCTTCAGAAGCCTTGGCAATAATCGTTTTCATCCTGGGTACTGCTGCTATCATATTCGGTTTACTTAAACTCATTCAATTTATTTCCGGCAATAAAAGAACGAAGGAAAAATAGTTTTGATTGTATTCTACCTTTGATTCAATTCTTCATTTATGATCTATTCCTTCAAAGGCTTTGTTCCTGTTATACATGAAACTTCTTTTGTGCATCCTCAGGCTGCTGTTACAGGTAACGTTATCATTGGTAAACATTGTTATATTGGCCCCGGTGCTGCATTGCGTGGCGATTGGGGTGGAATTGTTTTAGAAGATGGTTGCAATGTGCAGGAGAATTGCACCATTCATATGTTCCCGGGTATAACGGTTGTTTTAAAAGAAGGCGCTCATATTGGTCATGGTGCAGTAATCCATGGTGCCATCATTGGCAAAAATTGTTTAGTGGGTATGAACAGTGTCATCATGGACAATGTGGTTTTGGGCGATGAATGTATTGTAGGTGCTTTGAGTTTTTTAAAAGCAGATGAGATATATGAAGCAAGGAGCTTACTTGTTGGGAATCCTGCAAAAAAAATAAAAGATGTAACAGATGAAATGATTGCATGGAAAAGCAAAGGCACTTTATTATATCAATCATTGCCAAAAGAAATGCAGGAAGAATGGGATGCCTGTGAACCGCTGAGAGAAATTCCTCTTGACAGACCCGAGCAGGAAAAACTTTATGAAACATGGAACAGATTGAAAGCAGATCAATAACGAGACAGTATCATGATATACTGCAAATACAATTGTTTCAGCTCGCACCATAAAAACTATCTTTACCGCCAGCATGGAAAAGAACTTCATTGATTATATAAGAATATTTTGCCGCAGTGGACATGGTGGTGCAGGTGTAAAACATTTTATGCGCAACAAATTAACCGCCATGGGCGGACCCGATGGTGGCGATGGCGGCCGTGGTGCTCATATTATCTTAAGAGGCAATTCTCAACTCTGGACCTTGCTGCATCTCCGCTATTATAAAAATGTTTTGGCCGAAGATGGTATTCCCGGTGGCAAAAACAATATGACCGGCAGAGATGGAAAAGATATCATTATTGAAGTGCCCCTGGGCACTATTGCAAGAGATGAAATAACTGGCGAAACGGAAGCTGAAATTCTGGAACATGGTCAACAAATTATATTTCTAAAAGGTGGACGTGGCGGTTTGGGTAATGCCAACTTTGCAACGCCTACCAACCAGGCTCCTGAACATGCACAACCCGGCGAGCCCGGCATGGAGGCATGGAAAGTGCTGGAGCTGAAAGTTTTGGCAGATGTGGGTTTGGTAGGATTTCCCAATGCCGGTAAATCAACCCTGCTTTCATCCATTACTGCTGCCAAACCAAAAATTGCTGATTACGCTTTTACAACATTAACTCCTCAACTGGGGATGGTTGAATACCGTGATGGAAAAAGTTTTTGTATTGCCGATTTACCCGGCATCATTGAAGGTGCAGCAGAAGGCAAGGGATTGGGTCACCGCTTCCTGCGGCATATTGAACGCAATGCTGTATTGTTATTCTTAATACCTGCCGATAGTGACGACCATCGTAAAGAGTTTGACATTCTTCATCATGAACTGGAAGAATACAACCCTGAAATGCTGCAGAAGGAATTTATCATTGCTATCAGTAAAAGTGATATGCTGGATGATGAATTAAAAGCAGCCATTGAAAAAGAGCTGCCTAAAAATATTCCGCATGTATTTATATCTTCTATTACAGGGCACGGTCTTACGGCACTGAAAGATATTCTCTGGCAAAAGTTGAATGCATAAAAACAGGAACTTATCTTTCGTGTACACTTAACCTGCTTTTTTGAGAACGTTCATTGCAACAACAATAGGTGACCTGTTACAAAACTTTTCCTTCCGTAAATACGGGATGGCCCTTGTAATTATTGTTATTACCTGCTTCATTAATTATTACAGCAGCTTTCATTTGTGGCTGCGTGCTGAGCACTTTCTGTTTTCTGTATCCTGGTATAGTATCTTGTTTTTTATTTTCCTGCTGGCTGGCATCATCGTAGAAGGCACCCAGCAACTCAGCAACAAGTCAGTCCGTTTTATTATTATAGCAGCTCCGGTTTTATTTGGATTGAAAGTTGCACTTCCTTTTTTACAATTGCTACCTGCTGAAATTCCAGCTTCTTATAAGCAATCCTTTCAACAACCCATTTCATGGTTGGGAGGGGTGATATTTATTAGCGCTGCCTTATTGATCTTTCACCGATTACAAGAAGGCAACTGGGGTTTGTATGCAGTTAAGAAAACCCAATCGCTTCGTTCTTATTTTTTGCTGATCGTTTTAATGATTCCTTTATTGCTATGGGCCTCTATGCAAAAAGATTTTGCAGCAATGTATCCCAGGGCAAAAATAATTACAACATCATTGGGTGCTGATGCAAAAGCCTGGCATTATTGGTTATTTGAACTTTCCTACGTTTCAGATTTTATCAGCATTGAATTATTCTTTCGTGGTTTCCTCATAATCGTTTTAGGCAAATTATCAGGCAAACAATGCATCCTTCCTATTGCCTTGTTTTATTTCTCCATTCATTTAGGTAAGCCGATGTTTGAAGCGATCAGTAGTTTTTTTGGCGGCATTATTTTAGGCACTATTTCTTACCGTAGCAAAAGCATTTGGGGCGGATGGCTGGTGCATGTAAGCATTGCCTTGTTGATGGAATTGTTTGGCTATCTATTTTAACAAGTCGCTGCAGTTCCTTTCTTTAATTTTATGCTTCAATCGATATCAATGAACAGACTCTTTCTTTCTTCTATTCTTCTTTTTACTTGTTATGTTTCGCTTCCTGCACAAACAGTCAGGCAACTCCGTAAAACTTTTGAAATGAAAATGCCTAAAGGATCCGGAGAAAATGGGGGCACAGTAGCCATGAATTTAAAGAACCGTTATTTCTATGCAACCATCGCCGGAAACAAAACCTACAGTATGGCTTACTTTAATGCAATTGGTGAAATGATATCTGCTCCTGATCTTTCATTGCTGGCCGATGTTCGTGGTATGTGGTATAACCCAATTTTAAAAACAATGCAGGGTAATGGTTTCGGTAATATTGGCTGGGTGAGTTATGTACTGGATGAAAGTGGTGTACCGTATGATGTGAAACCTTTTTTAAGCGGACAATTACAACCTTATCCCAACTCTGTGGGTCAATACAATCAACGGGAGAATGTGGTTTATTTTTTAAAAGGTTCTATTGTTGTAACCTATGATGCGGCTACAGGAAAAGAAGTAAAAGAAAAAAAATACTTACTTAAAACAGGTTATACAAAAAAAGCCCCGCCGCCGGCAGGATTGGTTATTGATTCTGCTAAAGTATTACCGCAATACAATTCCACTACGGTAGTATATACCGGCATTACAAATGCAGAATTTGGTTTGCTGAATGTAGATACAAAAGAAATTGAACTGTACAGTAAAGTCGATGGTTTAATGGGGCAGAAATTTAAGCTCCCTGCTGATGCTACTGTAAAGAATAAACTCAATTTCAGTTATTCTAATAACGTTTATTTTTTATATGATTCCTTCAAACGATCATGGGTCGGCTATCGCTAATATTGAAGCAAAGCAATAAAGACTTGCAATATTCATTGCTTCTTCCATTCAAGCTGTTTTTCCCGTAGGTTTGTTGCCTAAATTATTGCCGGTATGAAAAAATTTATTGTTACAATAGCTTTTGTGTGTTTACTGTTACGCAGCTATGCCGATGAAGGAATGTGGTTACCACTCTTATTAGGTGAGCAGGTGTATGCAGATATGCAAAAGAAGGGCTTGAAGCTCACCAAAGATCAGCTTTACAATATCAATAAAGCGTCGCTGAAAGATGCCATCATTATTTTCGGAAATGGTTGCACAGGTGAAATTGTGAGCAGCCAGGGGTTGATCTTTACCAATCACCATTGCGGGTATGATGCCATTGCAACAGCGTCGAGTGTAGCACATAATTACCTGCAGGATGGGTTTTATGCAAAGAATCAGAAAGAAGAAATACGTTCTGCACTTTCAGTTCAATTCTTACTTCGTATTGATGATGTAACAAAAGAAGTTTTGGATTCATTAGGTAGCTTGCTGGGAAAAGCAAGAGCCGATAAGCAAGCAGCCGTTTTAGCTGCCATTAACAAACGCTTATCAAAAACAGACGACATGATTGAATGTCGTGTAAGCCCGTTATTTAAAGGCAACCAGTTTTTAGCATTTACCTATCAGCGTTACCGTGATATCCGTTTAGTAGGTACGCCTCCTGAAAGTGTGGGTAAGTTTGGTGGCGATACTGATAACTGGGAATGGCCACGCCATACAGGCGATTTTAGTGTGTTCCGTGTGTACATGAGTAAAGATGGTAAGCCTGCAGAATACAGCGATTCAAACATACCATTGAAACCAAAATACTTTTTACCGGTTTCTATACGTGGTTTAAAAGATGGTGATTTTGCCATGACCTGGGGTTACCCGGGCAGCACCAATCGTTATGAAACTTCAATGGGTGTAAAACTTTCTACCGACATCAATAACCCAACACTTGTAAAGCTGCGTGATGTTCGTTTGAAATACATGTTTGCTGAAATGCAAAAAGATGCGGGCACCAAATTAAAACTGGCCAGTGATTATGCCAGCATTGCCAACTACTGGAAATTTTTTGATGGAGAAACAAAACAGTTGTTGAAATATGATGTGTTTGGACAAAAACAAAAAACCGAAGCTGATTTCATGAAATGGGCCAAAGACAAAGAGTACGCTGCCATCTTTCCTGAATGGGAAAAAGCATATACTGCATGGCGGCCTTATGCGCTGCATCGCATGTATATGAATGAAGGACTTGCAGGCTCAGCATTGATTGGTTATGCTTCCAGTTTAATTCAATTAGAAGCGGCCTTAGTAAAACCCAATGCCAGCAAAGACGATATCACTAAAGCCATCAATGCAGCGGTTGCTTCACGTAAAGGATTTTTGGAAAAACACAATGCGGTAAGTGATCAGTTAATTGTTGGAACTATTTTGATGATGTATTATAAAGATGTTCCAAAAGAGCAGCACCCTATTGGTTTTTTTGAAGCAGTTAAGGGAAGCTTTGGGGATTTAAATAATGAAATGACCTGGAAAAAATTTGCAGCGGCCGTTTTTTCAAATACCATGATCTTAAATGAGGAAAAGTGGAATGCATTTGTTGCAAACCCTGATGGATTGAAATTACAGGAGGATCCGGCTTTTCATATTGCAAGCTCTTTCTATAAAAACTGGATGACAAAATTCCTTCCCCGTTTCCAGGAATTTACCATCAAAAATAATGATCTGGGTCGTTTGTATTTAAAAGGAATTATGGAAATGAATCCAACAAAAGCAAAAAAGATGTATCCTGATGCCACTTTTACCATGCGTGTTTCTTACGGCAACGTAAAAAGTTATGTACCAAGAGATGGCGTAAAATATGATCTGGTAACTACATCCAGAGGTTTGCTTGAAAAATATAAACCGGGCGATTATGAATTTGATTTGCCGGGCAAACAAATTGAACTGTTAAAGAAAAGAGATTTTGGTCAGTATATTGATAAGGGAAGAAACGACCTGGTGATTGGTTTTATCACTACCAACGATATCACCGGTGGCAACAGCGGATCACCGGTCATCAACGGCAATGGCGAGTTGATTGGTTTAGCTTTTGATGGCAACTATGAAGCACTCAGTCATAAGTTGGCGTTTGATAAAGATTTAAACCGAACTATTTGTGTTGACATCCGTTATGTATTATGGTGTATTGATAAACTGGGTGGCGCACCTCACCTCATTAAAGAATTAAAATTGATGAAGTAGAATAATAAAAGCATCGCTTCTTTATATCAGAAACCCTCCGTTTAAAAGCGGAGGGTTTCTGATTGTGTAGAAGAAATTATCGCAATATCATCTGATCTAAAGAAATATAATGTCTTCCGTTATGTTCATTTTCCCAGATATTATATCGTTGCGGATAGTTGGTGCCGGTTGGTGAAAAATATAATGGTTGCCGATACCATTTATGAACGGTTGCACCCGATTGAAGAAAAGCACGGGTGATCATTGGTTCAACAAATGTTACTTCTCCATCGTACGAGCCATAGATCATTGTATGTGTGAATGCTGCATAAGCGGGATTGCTGGGAGGCAAAAATTCAGGCGACAATAAATCAACCCAATGTGCCCCCATCCTCGGCACACCACCTGTAAACAAATAAGCAGTTGGAATGTAACCAGCCGGTGGAAGTATGTTGAATTTCGCAGGATCAGTTGTATGAATCACTTCATCCATACTTACCTTGTAAAAATGCATATCAAAATGCGGTAGCCCATAAATAGGAGGAGGCGGATGTCCCTGCGCATTCCAGTTAATCATGATATGATCAAACGGAGTTACAGCATGCGCTTTTTGATGCAGACGAAGGTGGTAGGTTGCGCCATGATTGTTGGGATCGGTTGGCAGGTTATGGAGTGCCCCATTTGTCATTTCAATACCAATTGCCAATGGCCTTCCTGCATGTGTAATATTGATCCATGAACGCATATGCCCATTCCCAATTTGTACCTGCGGGCCATAAAATGTGTTGTATTTGTCAGTATGCCCGTTTACCTGGAATAAACCAGGCGATCCGTCGTCGGGCATTACAATAAGGCTGTTATCATTTTCCGGAAATGGCTTATCTTTTTTTACTGTATTGTTTTGATCTGTTAAGTCGGCCGATTTTTTACACGAAATAAATGCAGCACTGAACAGAAAAACCAAAACAGGCAAGATGAAAAACTGTCTTTTCATTTTAATTTGTTTTAAAAGTGAATAAAGAAGGTTTTCAACGGATGGATACGCAGGAGGAATGAAATGCGGTTAATTTTTATCGTTTTTCAAAGCCAACATTTCTTTCAGAACTAATGGATAAAGCAGAATGTTGATAAAAAATAAACTCTTGTTTTAAAGGAATACTAAGTTAGAGAACCTTTTTTTGAATTGCAAGCAAAGTGAATGGATTTTTTTTGAATCTTTATAGTCATGAATACAGCATCCCTCCTGATAGAAGAAATTGAAATTTACAAACTCCGTATTCCACTCAAGCAGCCATTTGTAATTTCGCTTGGGCCGCAGTATCATGCAGATAATATTATTCTGATTATCAGAACAAACCAGGGTATCAGTGGTTATGGTGAATGCAGCCCCTATATGAGCATCAATGGCGAAAGCATGAACACCTGTTTCATTGTTGGGCAATACTTAGCTGCAACATTAAAAGGAAAGAATCCATTGCAGATCGAAGACTGTGTAACTGCCATGGATCGTATCATTACCCGGAATGAAAGCATTAAGAGTGCATTTGATATGGCCTTGTATGATATTGCAGCGCAGCATGCCCATCAACCTCTGTATCAATTTCTCGGCGGAACAAAAAACAAAATCATTTCAACAGATATGACGGTTGGGTTAGGTACTCCTGAAAAAATGGCAGCAGAAGCATTGCAATATCAATCAGAAGGCTTTCCATCAATTAAGGTAAAGCTAGGCACTACAGCAATTGAAGATGTTGCAAGAATCAAGGCTATTCGTGATGCCATTGGAAATGAATTGCCTTTACGCATTGATGCCAACCAGGGTTGGGATGTTGATACAGCCATAGCAACATTGAATGCATTAAAGGATTTTGGTATTGAACATTGTGAAGAACCAATTGCCCGGTGGAATTATATGGAGCTGCCGAAAGTAAGAAAGAATAGTCCTATTAAAATCATGAGTGATGAAAGTTGTTTTGATGAACATGATGCAGAACGATTAGCTGCACTTAAAGCCTGTGATTATTTCAATATTAAGTTAGGAAAGAGCGGTGGTATTTATCATGCACTGAAAATAATTGATGTGGCAAAGGCACACAGTATTAAAATACAGGTAGGATGTTTTATGGAAAGTCGCTTAGCCATTACAGCTCTTGTTCACTTTGCTTATTGCAGCGATCTGATTGTTCATTATGATCTCGATACGCCATTGATGTTGAAAGATGATCCCATTGTTGGAGGAATGATCTTTAAAGAAAACGGTATTGTGGAGATAGATGATGCGGTGGGTATTGGGGCAACAGTAGATGATAAATACTTGCAAAAGCTGGAGTCAATTCATATTTAACTATTATCAATCATCACCTACTCTTTTTAATACCACCTCTACATCTTTCAATGAAGGTGATCTAACAATAATTGCTCCCTGCTTGTTAAGCAACATATATACCGGGAACTCGTCTACAACCAATACATCAATCACATTGGCGCCTTCTGCGTTCTTCTGCCTGTATTGAAGTAACTGTGCCCAGTTTAGTTTGAAACGGGTAACAGCATTTTTTGCACGGGGAATATCCTGTTTGTATTCATAAGGAAACCCATATACCACTAATTTCTCGCTGTATGCATTTGTCATTTTTACAAGACCTGGAAAATCTTTAAGGCATGAATCGGAATCGCTTTTCCAGAAATGAAGTAAGGTGTAGTTGGGTGAT
>JBKJNM010000009.1:0-26363 GCA_046593655.1 Lacibacter sp.
TCAAAAAGCACATAACCTTTCAATTTGCTGTAGAGAATATCTTCGATCGCAATTATCGTTATTTCGCATCTGGCTTTTCAGCACCCGGCCGAAACTTTATTCTGGCCTTTAGGGTAGGTTTTTAATATAGCTTAAACCGTGAAATAAGCCGCTGTTTTTTCTGTTTTATTTTACAGGAAAAGCAGCGGCTTATTCATTGAAATTGTCTAAATTCAGGGTTGCAAACCCAAATGTGAATGACTGAGGAAGCAATTTTACAAGGATGTCTTAAAAATCTACCGGTAGCACAACAAGAATTGTATAACAGGTACAGTCCTAAAATGCTCTCTGTTTGTTATCGTTTTGCACGCAATCGTGAAGATGCTGAAGACATGTTGCAGGAAGGCTTTATCAGGGTGTTCACACAAATTCATCAGTTTCAAAGCAAAGGCTCTTTTGAAGGCTGGATCAGGCGCATTATTGTTCATACCTGCATTAATCATTTAAAGAAACACAAGAAATTTAATGATTGTGTAGATATCTCAACGCAGGCTTTTAGCCTGCATGTAAGGGAAGAAAGTGTGCCTTCGATCATACAGGCCAAACAGGTAATTGAATGTATCAGAACATTGCCGCTTGGTTACCGAACGGTGTTAAACCTTTTTGCAATAGAAGGCTACTCACACCGTGAAATTGCTACAGTGCTGGATATTGAAGAAAGTACCAGCCGGTCGCAATACACAAGAGCTAAAGCTATGCTGGAGCAGATTTTAGTTAAAAAACAAATCATACTCCAGCCAAAGAAACACGATGAATGGGTTGCAGCAGCCCATCCTCGGTTTTAAATGATCCGTACAACCAAACACAAAACTGATTATGGAGCGATATATGTACCAGGACGATTCTTTTGAAAAAATGCTCAAGCAAAAAGCCGATGAGTACCGGATGTACCCGTCCAATCAAACATGGGAAAAAATCCAGAATCGTGTTCAAAAGAAGCATAACATCATTAATTTCAAGTCTGCCGGTTTAACCATTGTTCTTTTATCGGTTTTCTCTCTTTACATTTCCAACAACCAGGAAGTTAGCAATAAGATTGCATTTATATCCATTCAGGCAAATCCTGATAAACCTTCAGCCATAACTTCACCTTCTCCGGTTGTAGTTATCAAAACAAAGAATATAATTTCTATTAAATCGCCACTTATATCAACAACTGTTGAAAACAAAAATGAAAATTCATTCCCGATAAGTATAGAAAAAGCAGATGGCCCATCATTGGTTGTTTCTGAGCCTGATCAAAATGAATTAAAATCAATCTCTCCTGTTATTGTGAAAGTTGATGAGATAGTTACAGAAGAAGCTGCAATTTCTAAAACTTCAAATACCAGTTTGCTTTCATCATTAAAACCTCGTGTAAGTGAAATTTTACCGGAGCAAAAATTACCAATCCTTCCTCTTGAACATAATATAGAAATTCCTGCAGAATCTCCTGAATTAAAAACAGATGCAGAACTGAATTATGAAGTAAATATTCCTGTAATTACCAAGACTGCGAAAATAAAACAACTTCAAATTTATGTAACACCATCTGCCAGTTACAGGGTACTTACTGCAGATAATGTATTTACTTTTGGAAACCTGCCTCAACAAGACCCTGAAAATGCAATTACAAATACACCATCATTAGGACTTGAAGCAGGAGTAGCGATGTTATTCCCTATAGCAAAAAACCTTAAGTTCAGAACCGGTATTCAATTTAACTATACACGTTATACTGTAAATGCATTCAAAAGCGCCCCGCAATTAACTACAGTTCGATTGAATTATTCAAGTATTCAACGTGTAACAACTTTGAATAACGACTTTGGCATTTTTTCAAAAGAAGTAGCGAATGAAACATACCAGCTTTCAATCCCTTTAGGTGTTGAGGTAAAACTGATGGGAAACAAAAAAGTAAAATGGAATATGGCTGTTAATGTGCAACCTACTTATTTGCTCAAAGCGTCGGGATATCTCCTTACAAATGACTTTAAGAATTACATCAAAGCGCCCGATTTGTTAACGCATTTGAATCTGAATACAGGAATTGAAACATTTATGAGTTTTGACTTTAACAACTGGAAGTTACAGGCTGGCCCCCAAATACGTTACCAGTTATTTTCTAATAACAGAGACATTTACCCCATTCGTGAGCACCTGATTGATTATGGTTTCCGAATTGGAATTGTTAAACCCCTGAGATAATTTTACTCACCACCCCTCTCTTTCTGCTATTCAACTGTAGTTTTTAATATTTTTACAGCATGATAAAATACATGTCTGGAATTTTGTTTGTTTTAATCTCACTTACATATATCAGTTGCAAGAGAACCAAAAAAGAACCCAAAGATTATATTGATGTAAGCTCCTATTTAAAAGGGCAGCTTAGGTACATTGATACAATCCCATTTGCTTTTTTAAAAGTTGTTCAGAAGGACAGTATTTACACCGATTCTCAGTATATAACCAAAGAACAGGTAAAAGACATTGCCAATCAATTTCTTGTTGAAGAGCTGGAGAAGAAGAATTTTGAAAATAATTTCCATGAAACTTCCTTTGCAGATGCAACCATACATACTATTACAATAACCTATGAAGCAACAAATAAAAACTCACCTATTACAAGAGTAGACGTGTATGTAAATCCGGAGAAAGAACAGATCAGTCAATTATATCTTATAAGAAACCAGGAAAGAGGTGATTCTGTAGTTTCACAACAACTTCTTTGGAAACACAATAAAAGCTTTATACTCATTACATCAGTAACAAAAAAAGATGGAACCGAAAAAAACCTCACAGAAAGAGTAATTTGGGATGAAAGGGAAGATAATTAATCATGACTGACGTTGAATTAAAAAAAATATTACCCGGCATTCCGGTGCAACCAGGTATTTACAAATACTTTGATGCTGATAAAAATTTATTATACGTTGGGAAAGCAAAAAATCTTCGTAAAAGAGTATCCTCTTATTTTACTAAAACTCTTCAATCATACAAAACACAGGAGCTGGTAAGGCGTATTGAAAACATTGAATATACAGTTGTAAACTCTGAGCAAGATGCCTTTTTTCTGGAAAACTCTTTGATCAAACAATATCAACCTGTTTTTAATATTGATTTGAAAGATGATAAGAGTTATCCATTTATTGTCATTAAAAACGAGCCCTTCCCAAGAGTTTTTTTAACCCGTAGAAGAATACACGACGGCTCACAATACCTGGGCCCATTTACATCAGTGGCTAAAGTAAGAGATTTAATAGAGTTCATCAGGCAGAATATTCCTATAAGAAATTGTAAGCTGAACCTAACCGAAAGCAATATAAAAAAAGGGAAGTTTAAAGTATGCCTTGAATATCATTTAGGCAATTGTAAAGGACCTTGTGAAGGTTTTCAGACTTTGGAAGATTACAAGGCAAATCTTGAACAGGTAAAAAATCTGTTGAAAGGAAATTTATCTCCTGTTATTAAACACCTGAAAGATGAGATGAAACAATTTGCCTCAGAACTGAATTTTGAAAAAGCGCAAATCAACAGAAAGAAGATTGAACATCTTGAAAATTATAAAGCTACATCAACAGTAGTAAACCCCAGGATGGGTGATGCAGATGTGTTTTCCATTATTGTAAACGAAGACAAAGCCTTCCTTAATTACATGATGGTGCTGAATGGCAGTATCATACAAACAGAAAACATTCAATTAGAAAGTCATTTAGGTGAAACTGACAAAGAGATTCTTGAATTTGCAGTGAGCTTTATACGGCATAAGTTTGAAAGTATTTCTCCTGAGATCATTGTTCCTGTGGCGATAGAACTTTTAGATGAACAGCTTAAAATAACGGTACCTAAAGCCGGGGAAAAGAAAAAATTACTGGACCTGTCACAAAAAAATATAGCCTTGTTTTTTGAAGAATATAAGCGAACGCAATCGCTTCATCTTATTGATAAGAAAAAAGAGAACAATCATCAACTGCTGTTGCAACTGCAGAAAGATCTGCAATTGAAACAATTACCGGTGCATATTGAATGCTTCGACAATTCTAATTTCCAGGGAAGTTATCCTGTGGCAGCAATGGTTTGTTTTAAAAACGGTGAGCCAAGTAAAAAAGATTACAGGCATTATAATATTAAAACTGTTACCGGCATTAATGACTTTGCTTCTATGAAAGAAGTTGTTTACAGAAGATATAAACGATTAACAGAGGAAGATGAACCATTACCCCAGTTAGTGATCATTGATGGTGGCAAAGGGCAGTTATCTTCTGCATTGGAAAGTATAAAGGAATTGAATCTGGAAAAAAAGATGACCGTTGTTGGGCTGGCAAAAAATGTGGAAGAACTTTTTTTTGCAGGTGATCAGCAATCATTGAAGTTATCTTACAACAGCGAATCATTGAATCTGATTCGAATGATAAGGGATGAAGTTCACCGGTTTGGAATTAGTTTTCACCGCCAGAAGAGAAGCAAAGCTGCTTTTACAACACAATTGGATGAGATAGCTGGAATTGGTGGAGCAACCATTGAAACGCTCATGAAGGAATTTAAATCAATAAACAACATTCGGAATGCATCCATAGCTAAAGTAGCTGAATTGGTTGGGACTAAAAAAGCAGAGCTTATACAACAAGCATTACACAAACAAGATATGAGTACAAAAAAAATGGGGCCAGGATAGAAATCCAGCCCCGTCTTTAAAATCCAATATCCTATGAAAAACCGTAACGAAGATACAAACACTTCGTAGAAAAGCAATACTTCAAAGAGGGTATTTTCATAATAATTTAATATTTTTTCTCATTGATTCTCTTGCCTTTATACGGTTTTGCGTATTTATACTTTAGTTTTCAAATGTCATCGCAGAAAAAAGCCGCCTCTAAAGGCGGCCGTTATTTTGTAACTGAATGATATTAGTATGACCAGAGATCCTGTTCGTAATTAAAGATCTTATCTTTTATATTTTCACCTTCAAGTAACCGAAGGATGGGGTCTTTGATATAATCTTTTAATCGTCTGTCGTATGGATTATCCATGGTTGATTTAGTAATATAACTGCTGAACATTCTATTCTCAAACAACTCTTCCCATGTCATTCGGGCGCCAAAATTTTTGCCATTAAATGCTTCGAATTTTGCTAAAACCGGGCGAGTATCAGGATAATAAACCCAGAACATAGGGATCATTCCAATGAATATGCCTGATGTTGTGTATTGAGGTTTAACAGGAGCAATACCAAGAATGCGAACAAACATTCTTGAAGATTCTTTGTCAAACACCCATTCCTCTTTTATACGGAACTGGTAAATGCTATCAGGATCAAATTCTCGGCTACGTACTTCATATTTTGTAATAATTCCCTGCATATCATAAACTGGAACCGTATCTACACCGCCGGCAAATGTTTCCAGTACTTTATCTGGAGTAAGTGGGGTTGTAAAACGATCATCAGCAACATCAAATGCTGTGATTTCCCTGTTACGGATTGCTTGCAATAAAATAGATATAAAGCGCTGGTTGCCATTATCCTCATCGGCTGCATAACGGAAAGGAAGATTCATTTTTTCACGGGTATCAATTTCTCTCCATACACGTTGGCGGTAAACCGCATCATCCTCACGAATATGTTCATAAGTCAATGGCGAACGGTCTTTGATCAAATTACGTTCAATAGAAGCATCGTTTCTTAAGGATGGTTTAATTGAATCCATTGCTGCATTACCTGTTGAAGCAACAACAACAATAGGAATACTATCCTGAGGCTTATTACTCTGTTGGGGCTGGTTATTATTACCATAACCAGATGGTTGTTGTTGGGTTGGGGTACCATAACCAGACGGTTGTTGCTGGGTTGGAGTTCCGTAACCGGATGGCTGTGTACGCTGGGTTTTCGTTCTGGTGGTCTTCTTCGGTTTTGTTTGAGAAGACACAGTTACGGAAACCACCATGAAACTCAGCAAAAAACAAATTCCAAGGTTTTTCATTTTCATTTCTCCAATTTTATTCTTTTATAACGCATTTTTTAAAGAAATAATATTTGATAAGCATTAATAAAGGTTAAAAAACACACCGGGAATCCTTCTGCTTCCACCGGGACCTGATGCACGAACCTCATCAATGGTGATAGTTGTACCTGGTTTTGCTTTATTAATGAGATCCTGCACAGGAGCAAAGCTATTACCGCTTACCTGCCTGAATTGCGGATCAGGGAAACCTGCACCTGTTAGGTAAATTACATATCCAGTTACAGTAAATGTCACACCTTCAAAAACAAAGTTCTCCAATTCAGCCCTTATACCTACCTGTGCCTTAAATTGGTTTGATGGCATTCTGCCGCCTTTGCTGGCGCCTACCATCGCAACCGGATCAGGTACATTCTTTACACGGAACTCAAAACTGCTGGTTTTTCCATCAGCAGTAACTGTAACTGTAGCTTTGCCCGGAGAAGATGGTTTTGCAATATACCGACCGGGAGCAATTTTACTTAAAGAGCCGTTGCTGATACTTACACTTACTTTTTCATCACCTACATTACCACCACTTACTGCTAATTCATTATCCAATCCAATATAAAGTACTTTCACTTTTTCAGCACTTACGAATGCGCCCGTAGCTGTGCCAACGGTATAATTTATGGTTGTGGTTTTTGATTGTGGATTACCGTCCTGATCAGTGTAGTTAACTACAACATTTACAGAACCGCTTGTGCTTCCTACTTTAAACTTCTTTACTGCTAAACCTTTTTCATTAAGGGCAATAGGAGAACCTCCTATTGAAACAGTGGGGAGTTTTGTTTTACTGTAAGCACCTAAGCCTGCAGTAATTTCCAATTCCTGGCCCGGGAAAAGATAACTTGTACTTGAACCTACAATTGGTTCAAATGCATCAAAACGAACAACTACCTGTCCAACACGGTTATGAAATTCATTCACCATCCGGTTTTCAGTTGTTTTAACGTCGTTTTGAAATTTGCTCAGCATGGTTAATGCGGCAACTGAGGGTGTCATCCGGAAATAAGAAGAAGCCCATGTAATCTTGCCAAGTTTGGTGTTATTTAACTTGGGTATGTCAGTGTTAATTGGCAGTGTTTTTTCAAACATTTTGCCAACTTCAGGGTCAAGGGCTAACATAGCCTGCTTGTACTTAACAAGCTTATCTCTTAACTTTTCTCCTTCCCCTTCCTTATCCATTAATCTTGTTGAAACATTCGTATCGTCTTCTTTAAATGTTGAATTGGGGTCGGTTGGGTCAAAGCCGGCACCAACTTTTATTTTCAATTTTAATCCTTCAATATAATCGTAGATTTCTTTTGTCAGGCTGTTTGCAGCCTCAGCTTTTGGCATCCATATTTCAGCTTTTACTTTTGATTCAGGCGCTGCAAGTTTTAATTTGAACGATTCCATGATCGTTCCTGTTGATCTGTCAACAACTGTATTGGTTGTGGTAAGGCTATTATCAACTACTTTGAAAGCATTGATGATTTCTGCTGATACATTCAATGCTAACATTGCTGTTAACACCAGGTACATCAGGTTTATCATCTTTTGCCGGGGCTCTTTAGGTAGTGCCATGATGTTCGGATTTTGGTTTTAATTCAGGTAAATAGTTTGGGTTCGTCTGTTGGTTTAATTAACGTCCTTGCATTGCATTGATCATGTTACCATAAATATTATTCAGGGTACCCAGGTTCTTTGCAAGTGAAGCGATTTGATCATGCGCTCTTTTAGCATCTTCTACACTTCCCTGCATGGCTTCACCGGCTTGTGCCAGGTTACCATAAAACTTATTCATTGTTTTAAGATGATTGTTGGTATCCTGTAATTCCAATTCATAAATTGTATTTAATGACCCGAGATTTTTAGTCATTACCTGAACCTGCTCATGGTATGCTTTGGTACCTTCAGCAGCAAGATTAAAGGAAGATACAGTAGCAGTAGCCTGCTGATAAGCATCTTTCATTCCGCTTAACACCTGCGCTGCTTCTTTAGACTTAGCGCTAAGTTCACTTGTTGAAGCAACCACATCACTTACATCTTTAATACCGCCTACGGTTGAATTTAATTTATTAAAATTATCGCCCAGGTTGCGAAGACTGGCAGGTGTAATTTCTGCATCCTGCAACATTTTATCTAATGAAGCAAGGGCGGGAGTTCCTTTTGCAGGTGCATGGCTATGATCGCTCATTCCATATCCCTGTGTAGCGAGATATGCATATACCATGAATATACCTGCTTCGGTTAATAATCCTATCGTTAGCATCAAATCAGCAATTGGTAGGTGAAGGAGTTTTGCCCATGCGCCAAAGATTACAACTGCAGCACCTGCAGAAACAATGATGTTCGTGATTTTTTCGGTTGATTTAGAAACTGCCATAAGAGTTGGTTTAATAAAAGATGATTCGAAAATGATTACAATTAGCTTCAAAAGCATTGCTTTTGGCCGATTGATTTAATTTTGGGGTTTATAAAAATTGTTGTTGATTAATGTGAATTACTTTTTGCGCAACATGGCCGGCAAATCAATTACACAACGGAAGCCTACATAAGATTTTGCAGTATCCTGGTATTCATAGTTGCGTGTACTTGTTTGCAGGAAATAACCTACACTCTGCCAGCTTCCACCACGAACCACTTTACGTTTCATGCGTGGAGGATCACTATCCTTTGCATTATAACGTATATCAGGATTCATATCATGTGCAAAATTGTAACCTCCTTCATAGTAAAGTGAACTTGTCCACTCTGCTACATTTCCTGCCATGTTATAAAGACCAAAATCATTTGGCCAGTATGCATCGGCACGAACTGTATAGAAACCGCCATCTTCAGGATAATTACCACGGCCGGGTTTAAAGTTGGCCATTAAGCATCCTTTGCGGTTACGGAGATAATAGTTACCCCATGGAAACATTGATTGAGAACGACCACCACGAGCCGCATATTCCCACTCAGCTTCTGTAGGCAATCGGAAATTTGATTCTGTTGCTTTTTTCTTCAATTCGAGGTATGTATTCAAATATCTTGAACGCCAGTTACAAAATGCAGTTGCCTGTTTCCATGTTGTACCAACTACCGGATAATTAGCAAATGCAGGGTGAGCAAAATAACGCTGACTCATTGGTTCATTATAACTGTAAGAGAAATCACGAACCCATGCCAGTGTATCAGGATAAATCTTTACTGGATTTTTAATAATAAATTTTGAACGGGGTTCGTTGGGTTTGCGATAGGCGGCAGCTTTATAATCTACATATTCTTCCAGGTAAACCAACTTGTCAGGATCAATTTCCATTTTACCGAAAATCCTGTCATCTGGAGCCATCATCATGGAACTCAACTTTTCATACACATTCTTTTCTTTCCAGATGCCATTGGCTTTTTTCCAATCAATACCATTTGTTTTAGGATCGATATATCCCAAAACAGTGGCAGCAATTGAATCTCTTACCCAAAACACAAATTGCTTGTATTCGCTGTTTGTAATTTCGGTAGCGTCCATCCAAAAACCGCTGATTGAAACCTGGCGATTACGGGCAGTATAGGCATAGTTGATATCTTCATCGCTGGGCCCCATATGAAAAGTCCCTTGTGGAATGTGTACCATTCCAATAGGCTTGGTTATACCAGCAGGTGCACCATAATTGGCACCAACTAATTGGCCATTGTTTGCAGACTTAGTAGCTGATTTAGATTTACCGCAACTTGCAGCAAGTACGGATAGGGCGGCGATTGATAGGCAACTTAACAGTCGGTTCTTCATTGTTAAGAGTTTAATTTTCTTATTAGATATTGGACAAATGTAAGAATTCCGGTAGGGAGATTCTTCACAATTTACCGCAATGCTAATATTATTTTTTTAATATTCAAAATGTTTTACGAACTCTTTTCGATAACGGGCTATGACATTTTTTATTGTTTAAAATGAGTTGCCGGATAAAAGAAAATACGTTTTCTGCAGATCCTCGGTTGGAGACTGGCAGGCATAATCCCGGCATAAGTAAAAAACCGTATGGCCCTGGGCAGCTTTTTTATCCTTTAACAGAGGAAATCTACTATTATTTTCTGATGCTGCCTGCAACACAAGATTGGGTAAATACTTCGTAAGTAAGCCGTCTCTTTGTTTTGCAAATTCAGTTCCAATGATGGCCAGTTCATTATACTGTTTTACGAAATTTAATAACAAGTAAGCCCAAATCCCAAACGAACCGGGATAACGTACAATAGCATCCTGAAATCCCAGCAGCATTTTCACAGATCGCTGCCGCCACAAATTCTGATCATAAACGATGCCCAGGTAATTGAGATTGCATGCCATTACTGAATTCCCGGCAGGAACCGCCCCATCATACACTTCTTTTTTCCGAATGATGATGTCTGGCTGACCAGCTGGCGTAAAATAAAAGTAGCATGCCTCTTCATCACTAAAATTTTCAATTACATATTCAGTCAATTGCTTTGCTGTTTCAAGATATACAGTGTTAGAACTTATTTCCTGCAATGCAATTAACGCCTGAATGAGGAATGCATAATCATCCAGGAAAGCGGGGAATTTTGCCACTTCCTCTTTATAAACATGCAACATAGATCCATTACTATCATCTTTAAAAACCCGGAGCAAAAAAGACATATTCTTAACAGCAACAGAACGGTATTCTTCCATTCCAAGAGCTGCAAACGCTTTACAGTAAGCAAGATTCATTAAACTATTCCAACTGAGAATAATTTTATCATCAAGCAACGGCCGGATTCTTTTCTTTCTTTGTTGATGCAATAGATCTAAACAGTTCCGCAGGGTTATTTCAAATGCATGCAGTTCTATCCCATTCACTTCACAAAATTCTTCAGCCGTTTTTAGGGTTCTGGGGATGTTGACTTCCTCCCAATTTCCATGATCTGTTATATCATAAAATCTGCAAAACAAATCTGCATCTTTCATCAGTATGCCATCAACTTCAGTTTTCGTCCAGGTATAGTATTTCCCTTCCACCCCTTCGCTATCTGCATCCAATGCTGAATAAAATCCATTTTCCGAAGAGGTCATTTCGTTTTCAATAAACTGAAGTGTTTCAATGATCGTTCTTTTGTACTGCTTTTTTTTTGTAAGCTGATAAGATTCGCTCAATGCAATTACCAGCAAAGCATTATCATAAAGCATTTTTTCAAAATGAGGAGCCAGCCATTCTGTATCGGTACTATAGCGGGCAAATCCCCCTCCTACATGATCATAAATACCACCTTCACTCATCTTATCCAAGCTTAAACAAGCCTGCGCTAATGCCTCTTTATTTTGAGTAAAATGATAATACTGTAAAAGATAACGTATGGTAAATGTTTGGGGGAACTTAGGGGACCCTCCAAATCCACCCCACACCTGATCAGCTGATTTCATACTATGTAAAAACATTTCATCAGCATGTTTTTGCAAAAACAATTCTTCTTTTGGAATCTGAATCGTGGCTGTTTTTTGTAAGCCAAATGAATTTGCATTTTTAAGATGTGCCAGCAATTCATTTGCCTGCAATTCAATTTCTGTTCTTCGTTCGGTAAACGAATTTGTAATTCCTTGCAACACTTCTTTCCATGAAGCCCGGTTATATGCTCTTACAGGCGGGAAATAGGTGCCGCCATAAAAGGGTTTGAGATCGGGTGTAAGAAATAAATTCAACGGCCAGCCACCACTGCCGGTCATGGCTTGCACTGCATCCATGTATAAATGATCAAGATCAGGCCGTTCTTCACGATCAACTTTGATGTTGATGAAATGGTTGTTCATCACTTCGGCGGTTGCTTCATCTTCAAAACTTTCCCGTTCCATTACATGACACCAATGACAGGATGAATAACCAATGCTTATAAGTATGGGCTTATCTTCCTGTTTTGCTCTTTGCAATGCTTCTTCGCCCCAGGGATACCAATTAACCGGGTTATGGGCATGCTGTAATAAATAGGGGCTGTTTTCTTTTGCCAGTCGATTTGTGTGCTGCATACTTCAAACGTTCAAAAAAAGTAGAACAGCAAACGTACATTGTTTGTTGAAGAAAAAAACAAAACTAAACTGGAAAGGCTATTTAGCCTGTTGAGCAAGAAATTTATCCAAAGCAGAAACCATGCTGGGTGCCTGTGGGTCGGGGGCTTTGATTTGTAATTTCAACCCTGCTTCCTCTACTGCTTTAAAAGTATTGACGCCAAATGCACCGATAAAGGTTCCGTTCTGTTTATACTTGGGAAGATTTTCAAACAGGCTCTTAACTCCGCTGGGTGTAAAGAAACAAATGATATCAAAATCGCCGGAAGTAATAAGCTCTTTTACATCATTGCTGATGGTTTTGTATAATATAGGGATTGCAAATTCACAATTGTTGTTACGCAACCAACTCATGATCTCGTTATCAAGATTTTCACTGCACGGATATAAAAAACGTTCGTTGCCTTTGTGTTTGTTCACAACATCAAACAAACTTTTATTGGTACCATCTGCTCCATAAAACACTTTGCGCTTTCGGTAAAGAATAAATTTTTGCAGATATAAAGCAACCGCTTCGGTGATGCAGAAATATTTTGTTTCCTGCGAAACAGCAATACGCATTTCCTCACAGACCCTGAAAAAATGATCAATGGCATTTCGGCTGGTAAAAATGACCGCTGAATAAGCAGTTATATCAATTTTTTGTTTCCTGAAATCTTTGGAGGGAATACCTTCAATACGTATAAACGGTTGGAACGACAATGCGAGGTTGTATTTCCGGGCAAGGTCATAATAAGGCGACTTCTCAGATTCGGGCCTTGGTTGAGCAATAAGAATGTTTTTGATGGCCTTGTCTTTGTGTGACTTTAAACCGTTTTTTTCCATACGTGTTTTGGAAAATTTCTGCAAAGGTAAGTACAATTATTTATAAAAAACGAAGGGAAACCTTGTAAATAAGCAAGAGGGGGGCAATTTCAAAGGCTAGAAAAAAGATGAAAAAATGAAACCTTGCCAGCTTTAAATCAGCCTGAACGGGGCTGTAAGCCCTTAAAAATCTGTATAAAAACATTCCTGTTATAAGAGCCAACGAAATTGTAATAGCAATGGCTGCAAGTTTTTCTGTAGCAAATGCAATCACAACTATAAATGGAAGAATGAGAATGCCAATGATCTTATTAATGAGGAAAACAATAAAGGAATATGTTTCGGCAGCGTTACGCATGGTAAACAACCAACCGCTGAATTGCAGAAACAGATACTTACCCAAGTACAAAACAGCAATGATTAACCCGGCAATTAAAGGAATCAACAGCTCAGGCAATTGAACAGAAACTCTAAAGAAAGACAACAGCAAATACAGATAAGTACCGGCAGCTGCTGCAAAAAAAATATTAAACAAAAGAGATTGTAATCCGGATTGAACCAGTTGTTCCCTGATCTGGTTCACCCTTAAAGAAGTCCTGAAAAACACCCTGAACAAATCCTTAAAATAACGTTGGTAGCTCAGTCGTAATACTCCAAAAAAAAGGGTAAGTCCAATAATATAGTAAAACAACCAGTCCTTTTGTTTTGCCTGTTTTTCTTTTTCAATTAAAAAGTCAGGTTTGGCATAGAGCTTCAGTTTAACTATGTTTTTGAGCAAATGATTCCGGGCTGAATCAAAAGAAGCTGCAACAGGGAATGGTACAAACAACTTTACCGAATCGCTTTTAACAATAACAGTTGAGTCCTGTGCAAAAACATCACAGCAAAAAAACAACATGAAAAGAAGTATGAATAAACGCATGTGGTTGTGTGCAAAAATATGCAAGCTATGATCATCACTCAGAAAAAATTGACATACCCGAAATGAATTTTACTTTGTCGCAGATTAAAAGAGAGATCATTTCGCTTGCCAGCGGCAAATGCAATATTGAAAATGCCAGCCTTGGTTTCAAATGCCAGCCCCAACCCTGTTCCGAAAAAAGTATTGTTCGTGTTGGCAAACTGGCTGTTATTACGAACCCATGCCCCATCGGTAAATGCATAGATATAACTGTTTAAGCCAATGAGGATGCGATATTCAGCCGTTACAACTGCATATGCTGAAGCAAAAATACTTTCTTCATCAAAACCCCTCAGCATACGAAAACCACCAAGCTGGAATAATTCATTTCGGAAAATGCGGGGACTTTGAACCAACCCAACATTTACTGCAGTTTTTAAAGTTGTTTGCTTTCCTGTTTTAAAAAAACGTGCAAGATTTCCTTTTAACCGGAAGGTATATGCTTTTGTTCCCAATGAATCATACAATGATTGATAATTAAACCCGGGGTTGGATGGATCTTTTATATTGCTGATATTATTATTGGGGCGGATTCGACGAATACCTGCCGAGACTGTCAATTTGAGATCAGTGCCCTTCCTGGGATTAAACCGATAATCGGTATTGAACCATTCATATTCAATCCCAATGTTGGATGTTGTCTGATCGATCTGATCGGGCAATCGTTTATTGAAGCGTATGGCATTGGTATCCACATCGAGCAGGTTGGAAATAATTTGCTGATAAAATATTTTACCACTTTTATTTCCTCCGAAAGAATAGAGTACGCCCAGTTGCAGGCTGATGTTGAGAAAGCTTGTATCTTTTTTAAATCCATCAAATGAAAAATCAACACCAAATGGAGAACCGAGTAAAAAAGGTTGCAGATAACCCATTTGCAATCTTGGTGATTTCACCTGTATTTGCTGAAAGACAATACTCAACGCTTCGCCCAAACCAAAACCATTTTTCAGGTTAAGATTAAAATCTCCAGTTACTAATAGTTTGCTGGCACCCGTTTGATCGGTTGTTGGTAAAAAACCAAGCAGTCCGTTGATCTGGCTACTCTTCTTTTCTTTTAAATACAGGTTAACAATAGAGCCTGTTCCTAAAAAACTCATGTTCCATTTTTGTTCTTCCGTTAAATAGGGAAGCTGCAAAAGCCGGGGACTGATGTTTAATAATTTTTGTTTTTGATAAATAGAGCCGTCTGCAATTTCCAGGTAACGTTGTAAAAAACGGTTGCTGATCTTTACATCACCATATACACGAATGCTGTCAATTTTATAAAGAGGCCCTCTATCTAATTTCAACACAGCACTTACGCCTTGGGCTTGCAGATCAAAACTATCAAGGTAAATACTGGCAAAAGGATATCCTGTGTTTTCAAGTTTATCCAATAAACGTTGTTGCAATTGTTGCACAGCCATAAAATCCATTGGCTGCTGTTGAAAATTTTTATCACGGTAACCAGTAGTAGCCAGCAATTCAGGTGGAATAGAAGAAATATTGAGTTTTGCCCAGCGGTATTGTTTCCCTAAAAAAACAAGAACATCAGCAAAAGTTGAATCCATCTGAATTGTATCAACCGATGCTGTAACAAATCCTTTCTTTTGTAAAAGTTGAGGAAGTTGAAAAATATACTGGCTGCAGGCACCCTTATCATCAAAGCTTGCTTGCAAACCAAGTGAAGCAGTAACATCAACCGTATCTGCAAACCTGTACTGCAAATGATATTTCTGCTGCCCCTGTATCAACAGAAACATCATGCAGCAAATACATGAAAGAAAAAATGATTTAGAACTTGCTTTGATTTTTTGATACACGAACGGTTAGTTTTGCAGTTTCAGCATTGATTATAAAATTAAGCTTTCATTGGCCGGAATATACATTCATATCCCATTTTGCAAACAGGCTTGTCATTACTGTAATTTTCATTTCAGTACAAGCCTGCAATATAAAAACGATTTTCTTGCCGCTTTATTGAAAGAGATTCAATTGCAATCGGTCAATAACTATCTGCAAAAACAATCGGTTGAAACAATTTACTTCGGAGGCGGTACTCCAAGTTTGCTTTCAAATCAGGAAGTAAAAATAATTATTGATACAATTCATCAACTGTTCCAGGTAAACTCCAATGCAGAAATTACTTTAGAAGCCAACCCCGATGATGTATCAGTTGAAAAACTGACAGGTTGGAAAACAAATGGTGTCAACCGCCTTAGCATTGGTATCCAATCATTGTTTGATGAGGACCTGCAATGGATGAACCGGGCACATACTGCAACCGAAGCCAAACAGGTCATTCAAAAAGCAAGAGCGGCGGGTTTTGAAACATTCACCGTTGATCTTATTTACGGCACATCCGGCTTAAGTGATGATAAATGGAAACAAAATTTAGATTGGGTATTACAACAGCATATCTCCCATCTCTCCTGCTATGCTTTAACAGTTGAAGAAAAAACTCCTTTATTTAAACAGATCAGCCAGCATCAGAAACAGGATATTGATCCCGAACAGCAAAGACGGCAGTTTTTATTTCTCATGGATTATATGCAACAGGCAGGTTTTGAGCATTACGAAATTTCAAATTTTGCAAAACCTGGTCATCGCAGTAAACATAACAGCAGTTACTGGCATGGAACACATTATTTGGGGTTAGGCCCATCCGCACATTCATTTAACGGCACAAGCAGGCAATGGAATGTTGCCAATAATCAGCAATACATTCAATCAATGCAACAAGATCTGGTTCCGTTTGAAAAAGAAGAGTTAACGGCAACTCAACAGTTGAATGAATATATCATGACCAGTTTGCGTTTAATAGAAGGTTGTGATCTGCATTTTATACATGAAAAGTTTGGTCCGGAAAAAGCAATTCAGTTACAGAAGGAATCAATTTTGTTTCAACAAAAGAATTGGCTGATTGAAAAAAACGATTATCTGCTTTTAACAAGAGAAGGAAAGTTGTTTGCAGATAGAATTGCTTCGGATTTGTTTTTATAGTTTTATGTAATATTCCTGGAAGTTATTTAGTCAACTAAACGTTATGCACGAAACCATTACCGACTTTGCCCAGATGCCAAGCGTGAAATGGTTTGGCATAACCATCCTTGAACCTTTTACCGTTCTTACAAATCTCCTGATTGCTGCGGTTTGTTTTTATGCTTATTTCGGTTTAAAGAAAAGAAAACTCAATGTAACATTCACCCATCGGTATATCGGGTACTTTTTTTTATTGATCGGTTTTGCAACAATCATTGGTGGAGTTGTAGGACATGCATTTTTATATGCTACTGGATTGTATGGCAAAATTCCCGGATGGTACACGAGTATGGCAGGTGTAGCTTTGTTTGAAAGGGCAGTCATTGCACATGCCCGACCTTTTATGAACAGGAAAGTAGGAAATTTCTTTTCTGCGTTCAACTACATTGAAATCTTTGCTTTCATGGCACTGTCATTGGGAACACTCAACTTTCTGTTTGTTGAACTGCATGCCACTTATGGTTTATTTGTAGTTGTATTTTGTCTTGAATTATTTGTTTACGGCAAAACAAAAGACCCAGCATTGAAAAATATTTTTATAGCCACTGCATTGGGTGTTATTGCTATTCTTTGTCATGCTTTTAAACTAAGTATTAATCGTTGGTTTAATTATAACGATGTAAGTCACTTGATAATGGTAGCCATCATCCTCTTTTATTACAAAGCTGCCAAAAACATGAAAACTGATTTCAATCATATATCAGTTACCTGATATCAATAAACCGATGATGTGAAAAATGGAAGAGGAGAATTTATTCAACCGAATGCTTCTTTGCATTTCGTTGGCTCATGAGATGATGAACAATACCAACCAGCAGCATCAGCAAAAGCGCCCAACCACTAAAACCTGTAAATGAAACCGGCATTATTTTCTTTTTTGTAAAGTTACAAAGACTGTAAGGCTTTGTGAACCAACGACTAAAATTTAACAGCGTA
Source organism: Lacibacter sp. (assembly GCA_046593655.1). Classification (GTDB taxonomy): domain Bacteria; phylum Bacteroidota; class Bacteroidia; order Chitinophagales; family Chitinophagaceae; genus Lacibacter. Next base: position 17,762 of record JBKJNM010000009.1, read on the forward strand.
GATTGCCTAATACTTCAAATCAATTCATTCTCCAACTGCTCAAAGGCAATATCTGGAGGAACATCTTCCCATAAAATTTTATATACCGTATTGGCAATAGGCATATCTGCGCCCACTTCTTTGTTGATGTGGAAAAAACTCTTGCTGGCATTATACCCTTCTGCTACCATATTCAATTCCAGTTGTGCCGCTTTCACTGAAAACCCTTTACCGATCATATTGCCAAACGTACGATTACGGCTGTACATGGAATAACAGGTTACCAGCAGATCGCCCATATACACACTGGCGGCATAATTAGCCGATTTCCGGAATGATTTTTTTAATAACTGAACGCCGGGAATAGGTTCTTTGTGCACACCCACTTCAATGTTACGGATACCTACTTTACGCAGGAAGCCGGCCATTTCATCGGCAGCATTGGCAATTAATACACTTAAAAAATTATCTCCATATTCTAACCCATGAGCAATACCACTACCCAATGCATAGATGTTTTTTAAGATGGCTGCAAACTGCACACCATATACATCATCATTGATCACTGTGTTGATATAATGATTCTTAAACTGATCGGCGATCCACTGTGTTGTTTTATCGTGCAGGCCGGTGAAAGTGAGATAGGATAATTTTTCTGATGCCACTTCTTCTGCATGGCAGGGCCCCATGATGGTGTAATAATCATTTACATCAAACTCAAACTCATTTTTAAGAAAGTCATTCATTAAAAGATTGTTCCTGGGAACAATGCCTTTAATAGCTGAGATAATCTTCTTCCCTTCAAAAATATTCTTTGGTAAAACACCTAACACTTCTTCTGTATAAGCAGAGGGAAAAGCAAAAATAATATACTCAGCCTGCTGAATGGTTTCAACCAGATTGATACTTAAATGCAATAGATCAGCTTTGAAAGAGGCCGAACGCAGATAAGCCGGGTTATGACCATACTTTTTCAAATGATCAATGATGTGCTGGTTCCGCACAAACCAATGCAGCGGTATATCATTACCATTTAAGATCTTGGCTACCGCTGTTGCAAAACTTCCGCTGCCGATGATGGCAAACTTATTTTTTAATTCTTCCTTCAATCAAATAGTTTAAGATTCTCTAAAATACTGATTCGCTCTTTATCAGGGCATTTTGCTGTAATTTATTTTACCCGTTTAAACTTTTATTTTTTCCGTCCTATCTCTGTCATAACATGAAACAAAACAGAATACACATAAAAAAGAATCCCGCCATGAGGCGGGATTACTAGCTATTTTATGAGCTTTTATTTTTCTTCATACACTTTATCCTTTGCCACCACCTGTACTTTTAAACCATCCTTCAAAATCTTACTGATTGTATTATAGGGCGCACAAACAACCATGTCCCCTTCTTTAATGCCACTCATGACTTCAATATATTCATTATCCTGTATGTTGGTGCGAATAGGAACTTTTTTAACTGTACCATCGGCTGATACAATAAATACTACCTCTTGCATATCATCAGTCATCACAGCGTTATCAGTTGACACTTCCTGGCCCTGCGCCTTTTTCTTATCATCGGCTTCTTTTGCTTTGGCCTTTGATTCCTTTTCATTCTTATCTCTTGTTGTAACAGCAAGAATTGGCACGGCAATAATATTCTCATGTTTGGTGGTCATAATGTCTGCACTGGCACTCATACCCGGGCGAAACGGAAGATTCTTTGATTTGGCCGGATCAATTAAATCGGCATAAGATGCAGCATCAATCAGGATGTACACTTTATAATTCGTTACATCACTTGCTGAAGTTGTAATGGCACCTGCTGATGTGCTGCTGCTGGAGATCTTTGTAACAACTCCTTTGAATTTTCTGTCGTTATAGGCATCCACTTCTACAATGGCACTATCACCAATCTTTACTTTGGGAATATCATTTTCCCCTACATCCACTCTTACTTCAATCCGGTTCATGTCTGCCACACGCATAATTTCTGTGCCTAAGCTGAAACTGTTACCCGCAACCCTTTCACCTTTCTTTACAGCAAGTAAAGAAACAATACCATTCATAGGCGAAACAACAGAAGTTCGTGAAAGATTTTTATTGGCCTCCGTTAAACTTGCCTGCGCACTTTGCACACTTGCTTTACCGCTGCGGATAGTTTGCCTGGCTGCATTTAAATCTGCTCTTGCAGTAAGGTATTGGCTTTCGGCAGATTCAAATTCAGAACGGGAAATCACTTTATCATCAAATAATTTTTTCTGGCGGTCGTAGTTGAGTTTGGCCTGGTTGAGTCGTGCTTCAAATGCTTCTAAGGAAGCTTCGGTATTTCCTACCTGTGCCTGCTGTTGATTTACAACGGAGGAAGCCCTGTCTCTTGCAGAAGTTAATACATCAGCAAAAACTCTTGCGAGTATTTGTCCTTTGCGAACGCTGTCGCCTTCTTCCACATACATTTCCACTACTTCACCACTTACATCACTGCTCACTTTACGCTCATCTTCGGGATACACTTTGCCACTGGCGCTTACCGTTTCTATGATCGTACGTTTTGTAATTTTTTCTGTTGCTACTTTAATTCCTTCTTCTTTTCCAATGGCTCCGCTTTTCTTTAACACTACCAATGCAATGATGACTACAACAAGGATTCCGATAATCCACCATATTTTCTTACTCATATAAAGATGTTATGCCTGTTAATTAATTTGTTTGATAAGATTATAATTTTAAACCCTGGCCTTTATAAAATTCCAACACTTTCATACGAAACACAAAATCAAACTGGTTGGATATTTTTTCAAGTCTTGCTCTGAATAAATTATTCTGATTGGTAATAAGATCAATGGTACGAAGTAACCCTGCTTCATATCTTTTTCTTGTAAGTTCATAAGAATATTCTGCTGTCTTTACAGTTTTGATGGATGCCTGGTAACGCTGAAAAGCAGCAGTAGCATCATTATAAGCCCTGTATATATTCTGCTTCAGTGTTTGATTATCATTTTCAACCTGCAATTGCTGGTTCATGTAATTGAGTTTGCTTCGTTGCCATGCAGTTCTTGACTGTCCGCCATTAAAGATGGGAACGTTGATACTGATACCAACAGATTGACGAAAGTTGAAATCCAACTGACGGATAAAATTTGCTTTTTGTGAACCGGATGGAATGAAGGCTTGTGTAAACACATCCAGGTTCGTGGGCGATCCTGCAGAAGTAAAACCAATCGGGAATGTAATAGGAATATTCGCTCCTTTTGGCAGGTTTTTCAATGCGCTGGAGTAAGCCGTATTTAAATTGCCGAATGCTCCAATACTTGGATACATATTTCCCCTGGCAGCTTTCTGAAATTTTTCAAGCGATTGTAACCTTAACTGATTTACTCTTTGCAAAGGCATATTGGCCACCGCCAATTTATATACCATATCGGGTTGTAATTCAGCAAAGGTTTCAACCGGAATCATGTCAACAGGTGGTGTATCCAGTTCAAACGAAAGTGCAGGATCAAAATTCATCCACACTTTCAAGGCCAGTAAATTGGTTTGATGAGTAGAGAATGCAGCAATATAAGTACTGCTGTCTCTTGCTAATTGTGCTTCGAGTTCCGCAGCGCTTAACTCGGGTAAACTACCTGCATCTACTAATTTTCTTGTATTGGCCAACTGATCCCTTGTTTGACCAATTTGCACCGTTGTAATATTTACCTGCTCCCTTGACAGCAGTGCCTGTAAATAAGCAGCCGCCACATTTAAAGAAATATCATTTCTCCATCGCTCAACCGACGCATCCTGTGCTTTTACTTCCAGTTCATTACCCAGAATGGTATTTTTTTGTGAATTGAAATTGAATAAAGTAACGCTGCTGGATAAACCAACCTGGGAAAATGAAATTTGCTGATTGGTAAAACCGTTGGTGGCAGGGTCAATAGAACGGCCAAACTGAAATCCATTACTGTTCTGGAAATTGGCAATGGGCCACCGTTGTAACTTGCTTTGTTCCAGCGTAAGTACTGCAATTTTAGCCTGTATATCGGCTTGTTTAATGTTGATGTTATTGGCCACTGCATATTCAACACAGCGGCGTAAATCCCATTTGTCCTGAGCTGATAGTTGTAATGCAATAAAAAACAACAGGAATGATAAGGTTAACAGAGGCAAAATCTTCTTCATATATATTAATAATGACAAAGTAATGACATTCGGGGCACGAAAATATTGATTTATGATTAGCGGGCTCAGGATCGTTTGAATTTTCTTTCCTCTTTTAGATACTTCAAGCCATTCCTGTCTTTTCGAAAGCCTGTTTCAGATCGTCGATTAAATAATTGGCCTCTTCCAAACCCACATACAATCTTACCAATTGATGTTCCGGGTTGGCCGTATCAAAGTCTTCGTCCCTGATACCGGCACATTTGGGCAATAATAAACTTTCATGCCCACCCCAGCTAACAGCCATCTGTATATGTTGCAGACTTTCGCAAAACGTTACAATTTGTTGTCTCGATTTTGCTTTCAGATAAAAAGAAAACAAGCCCGGGGCTTCTTTCATTTGTTTTTTGGCCAAGGCCAGCTGATCAAAGCTTTCATCAAACGGGTAAATGATCCGGCTTACAGAAGGATGATGCTTTACAAACTCAACCACAAGTTTGGTGGTTTGGTTGATGCGTTCCAGTCTTACAGGTAAGGTGCGTAAACCACGGATGAGTAACCAGGCATTGAAAGGCTGTATACCACTGCCGATATTGAGATACTCACTGTCGAATATTTTTTTGATCATGGCATTTGTGCCGCAAAGCACACCGCCCAATGTATCACTATGTCCACCGATATATTTAGTAGCTGTTTGCATGGCCATCTCAATCCCAAGCTTCAGTGGTTTTTGATATAGTGGCGTGCAATAACTGTTATCTATTAAGGTGATGATGTTCTTTTTCCTTGCATATGTTGCAACTGCTTCAATATCCTGTATGGCAAAATCCCAGCTGTTGGGGCTTTCTAAATAATAAAAAGTAGTGTTGGTTTTTGTAGCAGCCATGTAGTTCTCTGTTTTTCTCCCATCAACATAAGTGGTTGTAATGTTGAACCGAGGAAGGATGACATCAAACATCCGCTGCACCCATGTATAAGGTTTGCTCACACTTACAATATGATCACCTGCTTTTACATTTGCCAGCACGGCGGCAAAGATGGCAGCAGCACCATTGTTAAACACCAAACAATCTTCTGCTTCATCGAGTGCGGCTAATTTTTTTCGAAGTATATCAACCGTTGGGTTTAACCCACGACTGTAGAGATAGGTACTCATTTCATCTGCAAAAGCGGCACGCAACTCATCTACTTTATTAAAACGGAAATTGCTTGTTTGGATGATGGGCGGTGCAATGGCATTAAAATAATGTTCACGGTCTTCGCCCAGTTCGTTGATGATATAAGACAGATCCATATGCTATCAGTTAAGTGGAGTTTCTCTTGCAGGTTTCTTTTTATGAAACAAAAAATAAATTAATACAAATGCAGCCAACACACCCAAGCCTGTTAAAGCTGCTTTGGGATCAGCAATAGCAATGCTGGTTCCTACAAATAAATAAGCAGCAATAAAAATTACTGGCATCAATGGAAACAGTTTCATTTTATAGATCCCTGTTCCATCTAAATGTTTTGTTTTTCTACGGAACCAGAAAATAGTTGCGCTGCTCAGCACCATTCCAAAGCAATCGAGAAAAATGGTAAAGGCCAATATCTTTTCAAACTCCTGTGCAAAGAATAAGATGATGATACAAACAGCAGCAAACACGGTTAATGAAAAGGTCAACACATTGGTTTTTTCATGCTGCTTTGCAAAAATTTTGGGCAAGCTTCCATCATCACCCATGGCAAACATCACCCGTGGATTACTCATCAACAATCCGTTTACATAAGCCAGCACACCCAGAAACAAAAACGCAGAAAAAACAGTAGCACCTGTTTTTCCAAAGATCTTATCAATCACCACATAGGCTATCTCCCGTTCGCCTTTCATTTGTTCAAAGCCCACCAGGTTATAATAACTCATGTTCACTAACAAGTATAAACCGATGATAATGGCAATGCCCATAAAAATACCACGGGGAATATTTTTGGTTGGATTCTGCACTTCGTTTCCAAAGTTGATGGTTTGCTGGTATCCGCCATAAGTAAAGGATACAGCAATTAAGCTGATGCCCAAACTGGTGATCCATGCCAATGAAGAAGAAGATGCTGTTGCTGCCTGCACAACGGTTTGTTCTGCATATTGATCCGGGAAGAACAAGGCAGCGATCAACACCAGGATCATCCCGATCTTAATGATCATTAAAATATTTTGTACCCTTGAACTCATTTTTAATCCACGAAGATTGATGAGATAGAATAGAATGATGGCTCCGCAACTCAGCAATGCTTTATGAATATCGGTCCACTCACCGGGAAATAATTTTAATAAGTAACCACTTCCAATTAATGCCACACCACTCAAGCTTGCAGCATTGCTTACAAGGATCAAACAATTAATGGCAAATGCAATACTTGGATGATAAGCTTGTGCAAACACTTTATAATAACCACCCGTTACAGGAAAGCGGCTGCCGATCTCTGCATACGTTAACGCACCACATAAAGCCACCAATCCGCCAATGATCCATGCACTGAAGTAAACAGATGGTGCAATAGCATCTTTTGCACTGGTGGCCGCTGTACGAAAGATACCCATGCCGATCACCAACCCCACCACGATCATGGTAAAAGAAAACAGGTTGAGTTTATTGGCAGAGGTCTTCATGTTTTAGTTGATCAAGTTTTATTTGTAACACTGATAAAGGAATCTCCTTTCGTTTCTACAATCTGTGCGCTGAAGATAGTTTTTTCTTCATCATCTCCATTTTAAAAAAACTGATTTTAAAACTGGATTGTACTTTAACTTTGTACATCATGAAGAACCAAATACTAACGCTCTTCACAGTAGCCTTTTTTGCTACAAGTGCTGTTGCACAAGAACAGCGAGACTCCAGTTCCAAAGAATTAAACGAAGTCATTATTCAAGCATTTGAACAAAACCGTAAACTGATGGATGTACCTGCAGCTGTAAGTATTGTTACACAAAAACAGTTGTTGCGGTTTGGCAATACTTCTATATTACCCGCCTTAAATGCAGCTCCCGGTGTACGGATGGAAGAACGCAGCCCCGGCAGTTATCGTCTCAACATCCGTGGCAGTTCCTTACGTTCTCCATTTGGCGTACGCAATGTAAAAGTGTATTTAAATGATATTCCTTTTACTGAACCCGGCGGATCAACCTATTTAAATCAATTGGGTTTTTATAATATTCAATCAGTTGAAATTTTAAAAGGACCTGCTTCCAGTTTATATGGAGCTGGTAGCGGTGGTACCGTATTATTAAAAACAACCGGTATTGATAAACCTGCTGGTGTGGGTGTTGATTATTCATTCGGAAGTTTTGGTTTGCATCATACAAACATCATTGCAAGAATAGGCGATGGTAACACACAGCAAACCATCAGTTTCAGCAAACTAAAGAGTGATGGTTACCGTGCATGGTCCAAATTAAAAAGAGATGTATTCAGTTGGGAAGCAAAGATGAACCTGAACCAAAAACAGGCCTTGCATACATTCCTGATGTATGCTGATCTTTCGTATCAAACACCGGGCGGATTGACGGCTGCTGAGTTTGCAGCCAATCCCAAACAGGCAAGACCTGCTGCGGGTATTAACCCAAGCAGTGCACTAGCCAATGCATCGGTGAATCAAAAAACATTTTTTGCTGGCATCAGTCATTTATTTACCATCACAAAGAACTTTAAAAACACAACTACACTCTACGGCGCCTTTTCAAAATTCTCCAATCCTACCATCCGCAATTTTGAACGCCGTTCAGAACCACATACAGGTGGAAGATCTGTTTTTTCTTATGCGCCTTCTATTGGTTTGGGTGAACTGAAATTGATTGCCGGTGCAGAGTTGCAACGTGGCTGGTATAATATTCGAGTGTACAGGAATCGTTTTGGTGTAAGTGATAGTTTACAAACAGAAGATGAAGTAAACCCGTTTACTATGAGTGCATTTGTACAGGTAGATTGGAAACTGCCGTTTAACTTTATTGTTACTGCAGGTGCCAGCAGCAACTACAATACAATTGAAATTATAAGGTTGAATAAATTTCCACTCAGGCCGCAGAAAAGAACGTACGATAATGAACTTGCCCCGAGAGTATCGTTGCTGAAAAAAATAGGAAATCAATTTTCCGTGTATGCTTCTGTCGCCAAAGGTTTTTCACCGCCTACTTCCGCTGAAGTGTTACCATCAACAGGTGTCATCAGCATTGATCTTAATGCAGAAGAAGGATGGAACTATGAAGCAGGAGCACGGTTTAACTGGAAAGAAAAACTATTTGTAGATCTCAATGGCTTCTATTTTAATCTCAACAATACAATTGTGCAAAGAAGAGATCTGGCGGGTGCTGATTATTTTACCAATGCAGGATCAACCAAACAGCTCGGTTTTGAATCGTATGCAAAATATAAATTCACCGATGATAACAAGCAGTTCGTTTCACAATCTGCTATCTGGATCAGTTATACAAGAAATGATTTTACCTATAAAAA
>JBKJNM010000014.1:0-13445 GCA_046593655.1 Lacibacter sp.
ATATAATTGCTGCAGATCAAGGATCTGTTGCAATTCATCAGTTGATGATACAGTAGTAACAGTTAATTGCATAACAACAAGTAAAAGGTTTATATCATTTGTACTCTCCAAAAACAGCCCTCAACTCATCAGCTATTTCGCCCAATGTACATTTTTGTTCCACCGCTTCAATAACAACCGGCATCAGGTTTTCACCACTGGAAGCCCTATCATTGATCGATTGCAGGCAATGATCTATTTTGCCCGGATCCCGGTTATTTTTTAACCTGTTAAGTTTTTCGGTTTGTATAGCCCTGATGCTGTCATCAATTCTAAAACCCGGAGTAGTATTTTCTTCCTCTACTTCGAATTTATTTACACCCACAATAATTTTTGAACCATTTTCTATATTCTGCTGATATTCATACGCACTTCTTGCAATTTCCTCCTGTATAAATCCCTGTTCAATGGCACTTACACTGCCTCCCATTACATCAATAGCTGCAATCAGTTCCCAGGCTTTTTGTTCAATTTCATCGGTAAGTGCTTCTACGAAATAACTGCCTGCCAATGGATCAACTGTATCTGGAACGCCGCTTTCAAATGCTACAATCTGTTGAGTGCGTAAGGCAATTCTTGCTGCTTCTTCTGTAGGTAAACTTAATGCTTCATCATAACCATTGGTATGTAATGATTGAGTTCCTCCCAATACTGCAGCCAATGTTTGAATGGTAACTCTTGAAATATTATTTAATGGTTGTTGTGCAGTTAACGTACTTCCCCCTGTTTGTGTATGAAAGCGAAGCATCATTGATTTTTCATCTTTCGCCCCCAGTTCTTTCATAATCTTGGCCCACATTCTCCTGGCTGCACGAAACTTGGCTGCTTCTTCAAACAAATTATTATGCGCATTAAAAAAGAAAGAGAGACGTTTACCAAATACATCTATATTCAATCCTTTTTGTAATGCAGCCTTCACGTATGCTTTGCCGTTAGCTAACGTAAATGCAATTTCCTGCACGGCTGTACTGCCTGCTTCACGGATATGATAACCGCTGATAGAAATCGTATTCCATTTAGGCAAATCCTTACTGCACCATTCAAAAATATCAGTGATGATGCGCATGCTGGGTTTTGGGGGATAGATATATGTTCCCCTTGCTGCATATTCTTTTAAAATATCATTTTGAATTGTTCCTGTAATTTTTTTAAGATCAGCACCTTGCTGTTTGGCTAAGGCAACATAAAAGGCAAGAAGAATAAAACCTGTTGCATTGATGGTCATGGAAGTTGAAACATCTTGAAGTCGGATATCCTTGAATAATGTTTGAATATCTTCCATACTGTCAATGGCCACACCAACTTTTCCTACTTCACCTTCACTTAATGCATGATCACTGTCGTAACCGATCTGGGTTGGAAGATCAAAGGCAACACTTAAACCCATTACACCCTGGCTCAATAAATAATGATATCGTTTGTTGCTTTCTTCTGCAGTGGAGAATCCTGCGTACTGACGCATGGTCCACAACTTACCCCGGTACATATCGGGCTGCACACCACGGGTATAGGGAAACTGACCGGGTTGTTCCAATGCTGCGGCAGGAGGCAGATCACCAGCAGTGTAAAGTGTTTTCACTTCAATGCCTGCATCTGTAGTTCGTTTCTGTACATCCATAAACAATCATCATTCGGTTTATAATCTTAACTCATCAACAACTTTGCTTCTTTATTAATCAAAGCAGCCACAATCGGCTGAAGCGATGCATTTTCATCCTGTGACAATAATTCAACAATTTTTTTGCTCAGATCCATTCCGTTAGCATTGGCCGGTAACATGGCAGCAAGCTGGTTGATGATGAAAATATTCTGATCTTTTAATTTTTTTATTCCATCCCATGCGGCGGCTGATACATACAACTGCTGACTTACATTGTATTCAAACTCCTGTTTGATGGTTTGAATGATGGATGATTGTAATTGTGTTGCCGAAAGTTCATTGATGCTGAACCTGCTCAATAAATTCGTCAAGCCCATCCGTTCACACAAAATAGTTAAGCGTTCATAAGCCTGGAGTTGTAAACGGATCATTTCCGGATTTGAAGATTTTGGAGGACTTACAGTTTGCTGAACGATTTGTTCCTGTTGGTAATACTGTTGTTCTTCTAGTAATTCTTTTTTGCCTTTGCTGCGCAGGTAGATGGCCAAAATAATAAATGCTAAAGCACCACCGGCAAAGAGATAGATATAAATCGTATCCATATTATTTATGTTGCAGCAAAAATAGGTGTTTGCCGCTGAAATGCTGTAAGCAAACAAAGCAGCAATGAAAGCCGATTTGTTCGTAAATTTGTATTCTAAAGATTTTAAGTATGGAAACATTAACAGCAGCACCGGTGAGTTTTACTGAAAGTGCTATTACAGAAATTAAACGCTTATATACTGAGCAGCCAACAGGAAAATACCTGCGTGTAGGTGCAAAGGGTGGAGGATGTTCGGGTTTAACTTATGTTCTTGACTTTGATGTAAAGGAAGCCAATGATGATTTATTTGAGATGGATGGCATTCAATGTATCATGGACAGAGGCCAGGGTATGTATCTGCTTGGAATGGAAATAGATTGGGATAACGGGTTAAACAACCGTGGCTTTACATTCAGCAATCCCAACGCCAGCAAAACATGCGGCTGCGGAACAAGCTTTGCAGTGTAGATAATATTTAAGCATAAAAAATTCAAACCCCGTAACGCCGGGGTTTTTTAATTTACCCACTCGACGGTATTGTTGCTAACTTTAATAAGTTGTAACATGCACTCAAATAAAGTAACATGAAAAAGATACTTCTCCCTTTAATTCTTTTTACAACCGGCATCTGCACAACCAATTTTGCACAAAAGAAAAAACCTGCAGCCGTGTCGGCCATCATGGGTTCGGTAACCGATGATAAAACAAGTAATAACAAAACAGGTGGCAATAAAGAGTTGAGGATCATCTCAGCAGAAAAAGTAATGGAGATGACGATACCGGCCGGGGGAGCTAATGGTGCATCCGTTGTATATCATCTCAAAGAAAAATTGTATTATGCTGCACAGGCAGGGAATAAAGTATTTCCATTAGTGATCTTTAATAAAGATGGTGAAGTAGTATCATCCGCAGAACAGGAGACATTGATTGATGTAAGAGGTTTGTGGTATAATCCTAAAACAAAAAAAATTGGCGGTAATGGTTATGATGAGTTTGGATGGTTTACCTATGATCTGGATAAAAAAGGTCTTCCTGAAAAAATTGACATTTTTAAAGAAGGTGCCTATCAACCTGAGAAAAACAGTCAGGGTGTATTAAATACAAAAGATGATGAAGTGTTATTTCTTGATGGATTGAATATAACTTGTTATAATACAAATGGTACAGAAAAAAGAAAAACAATTCAATTGCATATCGGCTCCACGAATGCAAATGACGGTATAACCATTACCAGCGATGCTTTTGAAAGTGATTACAATACCCGTTCCCTCATTTATACTGATATCAACGGAGCGGAAATAGGGTTATTGAATGTTACAATAAAGCAGGTGGAGTTATATGATATCAAAACCGGTTATATGAGCCAGGTTATAAAGTTGCCTGTTGATTTTACTATGGAAACTTTTTTCAACTTTTCTTACAGCAATGAAATTTACTGGGTATTTGATAAAACCAACCGTAAATGGAAAGGATATAAATAAGTACTAACCCAAGAAAATAAAAAACCCTGACAGAAACGTCAGGGTTTACTTTTTATAACAAGCAATCAGACTTAGTTAATAGTATGTCGTGCTTTCGCTAATGTTCTGTCTTTTTCAGGCTGACCTAAAGGTTTGTTCTTTGCAAAATCAACCAGGATAGGAGCTGCAACAAAGATAGAGGAGTATGTACCTGTAACAACACCGATCAACATCGCAAAGGCAAAGCCTCTTGTGACCTCACCACCAAAGATGAAAAGGATGAGCAATGTTAAGAACACAGTGAGTGATGTCATGATGGTACGTGCCAATGTATCGTTGATGGCCTTGTTAATGATGGTGCCCTTATCCTGCCCAAACATTTTTCTGCTGTATTCACGAACACGGTCAAATACAATAACGGTATCGTTCATGGAGAAACCTATCACCGTTAAAATGGCCGCAATAAAGTGCTGATCAATTTCAAGCGGGAATGGTACAATGTTCTTTAAGAAAGAGAATACAATCAACGTTACCAACACGTCATGCAGCAAGGCAACAATGGTACCTAGTGAATATCTGTAGTCACGGAAACGGATAAAGATGTACAATGTAATGGCTAATAATCCAATGATCAAAGCATACAATGCACCTTTCTTCAAATCATCAGAAATAGTTGGCTGTACGGTTTGGGATCCCTTTTTATATACTTTATCAAATTGCTGATAAGTTGTTCCTGCGGGAAGAAATTTCGTCAAGCCTTCATACAATCTGGATTTAACAATTGAATCAACCTGTAAACCCGGTTGCTCAATCATATAATCTGTAGTAATGTTCAACTGCCTTGCAGTACCAACCGTTTTAATGATCGGGAATTTGCCAAATACTTTATTCAATTCATTGGCAACTTCTTCATTCTTCATTTCCTGATCAAACTTAATCGTATAGCTGCGTCCGCCTCTGAACTCAACACCGTAATCAAATCCGTTAATGACGGCTGCAATGCCACCCAATAATACCACCAATGAAATACCATAAGCAACCTTGCGGTATTCAATGAATTTGTAAGCAGCATGTTTAAAGATGCGGCGTGAAATACCGGTAAAATATTCGAAGTGACGATTTTTATTTGTCCAGAAATCAGTGATCAGTCTTGAAACAAGAATACCGCAGAACAAACTCAGCAGGATACCAATGATCTGCGTAGTGGCAAATCCTTTTACAGGACCTAATCCGAAATACAACAGGATGATAGCAGTTAATAAAGTTGTTACGTGGGCATCCAATACAGGTGCCAGTGAACGCCTGTAACCTTCTTCAACAGCTAAAGGATAGCTTTTGCCTTTTGTGAGTTCTTCTTTGATACGTTCAAAAATAATTACGTTGGTATCAACGGCCATACCAATGGTTAATACCAAACCTGCAATACCTGCGGCAGTTAAAGTAGCACCCCATGCACTGAGCACACCAACAGTAAATAATAAGTTGAGAATTAAAGCGATGTTGGCAACCCATCCACCGGTATTATAATATACCAGCATGAGGATGAAGATGACAATAAATGCAATAAGGAAAGATAAGCTGCCACCTTTAATAGCTTCAGCACCTAAAGTAGGACCAACAACCTGTTCCTGTACAATTTTAGCAGGAGCAGGGAGCTTACCTGTTCTTAAAATACTGGCAAGGTCATTTGCTTCCTGGATCGAAAAATTACCGCTGATTTGAGAATTACCTCCAGCAATGGGTCCCGTGGTTACACCAGGTGCAGAGTAGATATAATTATCAAGCGCAATTGCAATTGCATACTTCTTGTTGAATGCAGCGCCCGTCATTTCCTCCCAAATTTTAGCGCCCTTCGCATTCATGGTCATGTTCACAAGAATCTCATTGTTGCGCTGGTTGAAATCCTGGTTGGCATCTGTAATAAATTCACCTGTTAATTTTGGTCCCTCAGTGCCAGGTATAGTTTTGATGACATATACTTCCAGTAAACTTTCACCTCTTTTATTTTTTCCTGTAGGTTTTGCGCCATATAAAAAACGCATGGATGAAGGAATTGACGCCTTCACAATATCCAGATTTACATATCTTGAAAAGGTAGCTGTATCTGAAATACGAATTAATCCAAGAGTAGCCAGGCTATAACCCTGTGCAGGACCTTCGGGTTGTTGTAATAAAAGTGATGTTACAGGTTGATCATTGGTAGCAGCAGGATTTATTGAATCTGTTTTTGCAATGCTGCCTGAATCTTTTTTAGTTGTATCAGTAACTGCACCACTCAGGTATGCTTTTACTTTTGCATCCATTTGTGCTTTACTCTGCAGCACTTCAGGATCATCGCTGCGGTATGTTTCCCAGAATTCAAGATTGGCTGTTGCCTGCAAAAATTTACGTACACGTTCAGGATCATCAACACCTGCTAATTCAACGGTAATGATTCCATTATTCTGATCATAACTGATATTAGGTTGAGCTACACCAAACTGATCGATCCTTGCAGATAAACGATCATAAGTTCTTTTAACCGCATCTCTTGCTTCAATACGAATAGCATCAATTACAGCACTGTTGTCTGCATCAATCTTAATGTTTTTATTTTTTCCGCCGGCAAATAATGCAGCCATTCTTCCACCGTTTGAAACTTCTTTATAAGCTTCTGTGAACAAGGTTACAAAATCGGCATCACTGGTTGCTTTCTTTTGAATGGCCTTATCTAATGCGTTGTTGAGAACAGGATCTTTCGGATTGTTACTCATGGAGCGGATCAATCCATCCAACCCTACTTCCAGTGTAACGTTCATACCACCCTGCAGATCTAAGCCAAGGTTCAGTTCCTGTTCAATTGCTTTTTTATAAGTCAACTTAGGGTACAAAACCGGAACATTGAGAAGTTCCTTTTCTTTTAAGCTGTCAACATAGCGACGGTAAGTTGCGTTAAAAGCTGAATCTCTTGTTTCTTTTGAAGCATTGCCGAAATTATTTTTTACATATTTCTCTGCTCTGGCTTTTTGCTTGCTTTCAAAATTGTTGACAATCCATGTAAAACTCAATTGCCAAACAGAGATCAGGATGAGCATGATCGCAAAAAACCTAACCAAACCTTTCAGTGCCATAATAGAATATTAATTTGGGTTCTTTTTTAAGGAGGGCAAAGATAGGGGTTTCGTTTTGAAAGAGAACAGCCGTCAAACGACTGTTCTCCACCGTTTAAGGCTTTCGGCAGTAAGTTTTTATATCTTATTTTTGGGCATGTTCAAAACGGTACAGATTTTTTGTTTTGCCCTGATCCTTTTCTTCCTTCTTCATGCCTGTAAAACAGTAAAACCTGTGATTTCAACCGAAAATTTTCTTGAAAGCCTGATGGCCGCAAATCCTGCAGCGTTTGAGCAGGTATTGAAAAATCGTGATTCCATGCGGGTGCAGATCATTTATACCAGGATTGACAGGGATAAGAAGAACCGGCCGCATTTTACTGATTACTACTTTAATGTAAAGAAAGAGCCCTATTTCTACCCCGCTTCTACAGTCAAATTGCCAATAGCCCTTCTTGCGCTCGAAAAACTAAACAAACTGGGCATTCCCCGAAACAGCACCATGATTACTGAAAAAAATTATAGCGGTCAAACTTTGGTTTATAATGATCCCACAACGGCTGATGGCCGGCCAACTGTTGAACATTATGTAAAAAAAATATTAACGGTAAGTGATAATGACGCCAATAACAGGTTATATGAATTCCTCGGACAGCAATACATTCATGATGAACTGAGCCGGAAGGGATATCCTGAAACGCAGATCATCCGGAGATTATCCATTTCAATGACCGAAGACCAGCATCGTACAACCAACCCCATCAGTTTTCGGGATGCATCAGGTAAAATTATTTTTCAACAACCGCAACTCAGCAGCATTTATCCATATCTTGTTCGTAACGATTGGATCGGCAAAGGATTTATCAATGATGCAGATATTTTGGTGAATGAACCCATGGACTTCAGCCGGAAGAACCGGATGTATTTAACTGATCTGCACCAGGTATTAAGAGGTGTGCTCTTTCCTGAATCTGTTTCAAAAGAACAGCGTTTCAATTTAACCCAGGATGATTACCGGTTTGTATATCAGTACATGAGTCAGTTGCCGGGTGAAACCACCTATCCTGAATATGATACCAATGAGTTTTACGATTCCTATTGTAAGTTTTTTATGTTCGGTACACAAAAGCACAAAGCATTACCCAAGCATATCCGCATATTTAATAAACCGGGATGGTCGTATGGTTTTTTAACGGATGTGGCATACATCATTGATTTGGAAAAGAACATTGAATTCATGCTCAGTGCTACTATTTATGCAAATGCAGATGGCATCCTGAACGACGATAAATATGATTATGATAAAATTGGCTTGCCTTTTCTTGAACAAATTGGACAAACGATTTATCATTACGAATTAAAACGGGAACGTAAGCATCAACCCGATCTTTCAAAGTTTAAAGTGAAGTATGACAAATAAAAGTAGAGGAATGTATTCTGGCATGTATGTGTTGCTATTCACCTGTTTTTTACCAGCCTGTAAAAAAAAAGATATGGTACGAAGTACCACCGCCAATATGATGGTGATCAATGCTTCTCCCAATGCAGGAAATATAGAGCTGTTGCAGAATTTAAAACCAATTGGTGGAGTTCAGTTCGATTATTTGAAAGGGTTCAATGTTTCTGCTGTTTATTATCCTGTTGACAGCGGGTTTAATAATTACAAGATCAAGAAGGGCGATGTTGAAGTTGCAAATTTATTATTGAGCAATACATCTAACAATGTTTCATTGTGGATGTATGATTCTTTATCTGTATCAACAGTAAAATATCTTTTGCTGAATGATAATCTGGATACGCCGGGAAGAGCAAAAGCAAAAGTCCGTTATATTTTTTTATCCCCTGATATGGATACAGTGAATGTTACAAGAGCTGATACTGTTTCTCTTTATTTGAATGCATCTTATTACAAAACACAACTTCAGGTTGATAATGGCGACTTGGCTGCTTTTGTTCCGGTTGATACGGGTAATGCAGTTATTAAGTTTGTTCCCGTCAATACCAGTTCCGCTATTAAAACATACCAGCATTATTTTAGCAGCAATGCTGTTTACACATTTGTCATCAAAGGTTACCGCAAGAGGGCAGGGGCTGATTCGCTTTCCTTGTCAGTTATAAAACACAACTAACAAGCAATAGTTACAGTTGCATTAATTTGCGCCCTGTTTGAAAAGTTGAATATAATTCAACCAATCAATCAATCATCAGCAACAGTTTCTAAGCATACATAAAAAAATACAAAAGCCAACATGCAACTATCTTCTCTTTTAGACAGGTTTAACGAACCCGAAACATTGAAAATGGCAAAGCTCGGCCGTGAACTAAGGGCAAAAGGTGTTGACGTGATTGATCTGAGTTTAGGTGAACCGGATTTTGATACCCCGCAACATATTAAAGATGCTGCCAAGAAAGCAATTGATGACAACTACAGTCATTATACACCTGTTGCAGGTTATCTTGATTTGCGGGAAGCTGTTTGCACAAAATTAAAACGTGATAATAACCTCGATTATAAACCGGAGAACATCGTTGTATCAACTGGTGCCAAGCAAAGTTTGGCAAATATTATTCTTGCATTGGTTGATGTGGGGGATGAAGTAATCATTCCTGCACCATTCTGGGTAACTTATTCTGAGCTGGTAAAAATTGCCAGCGGTGTTCCGGTGATCCTTACTACCAAAATGGAACACAACTACAAAATCACTGCAACTGAATTGGAGAATGCAATCACTGCAAAAACAAAAGTGTTTTTGTTTTCATCGCCTTGTAATCCTTCCGGATCTGTTTATGGCAAGGAAGAATTAAAAAATCTTGCAGGTGTTTTTGCAAAGCACCCGGAGATCAGTATTATTTCTGATGAAATTTATGAATACATCAATTTTATTGGTCAACATGAAAGTATTGCACAGTTTGATGAAATAAAAGAACAGGTGATCATTGTAAACGGTTTGAGTAAAGGATTTGCGATGACGGGTTATCGCCTGGGTTATATTGCTTCCAATACAACGGTTGCCAAAGCATGTGAAAAAATTCAGGGGCAGTTTACCAGCGGTGCCAATTCTGTAACACAACGGGCAGCCATTGTTGCATTAACCACCGATCTGAAACCTTCTCTTGAAATGACCAAGGAATTTGAACGACGTAAACAACGGGTAAAAGAACTGATTGCTGAAATTCCTGGTTGGAGTTATGCTGAACCCGATGGAGCTTTTTATGTATTTCCGCAGGTGAATGCTTATTTCGGCAAATCAAAGGGAGCTGAAAAGATTGAAAATGCAGATGATCTTTGTATGTACCTGTTGAACACGGCGCATGTATCAACAGTTACAGGTCGTGCATTCGGTTCACCTGAATGTATTCGTTTATCTTTCGCCAACAGTTTGGAAAAAATTGAAGAAGCGTATAAACGTATTAAAAAAGCATTAGCTGATTTGAAATAATAGAAAGTCCGGTTTCAAACCGGACTTTTTATTCATAAATATTTTTTTCGGGGTTTTGACGGGTATCAAAAATATTAAGCACTTCAATTTTGTCATCTTTAATCCTGTAATAAAGTCTGTTATGTTTTATTAACACTATACTTCGGATTGATTTGTCTTTTTTTGATATTATGCCTGAGAAAGGAAAGACCGAAAGCCTATCGAGTCTTTGTTGAACTTTGTCAATAAATCCTAAAGTAATATCGACTGACCATTCATCTTTTAGATAAGTGATTACTTTTTTATAATCTTCTATAGCATGAGTGGTCCAGGTTACTTCGAAAGCCATTCTCTTGCTTTTGCCTTTACTTCATCATTCGTAACTGTTTCACCATTCTCCGCTTGCTGTATTGATTCTTGCAATCTTAAAAGTTGCTGAGGAGTTAATTCGTCAAGTATATCTTTTGCATCAGGTGAGGAATATGCCTCTGTTGCTTCCTGCAGCATTTGAAGAATGGTTTCATCTTGCAGTTGATCTATCTGCTGGTAAATCTTTAATTTGAGTTGCTCGATGTTTTTCTTATCCATATTTAAATTTACAAAAAAATAGCAGATATTTTCTCTGCTATTTTTTATTTCTTCTTTGCAGCCTTCTTCGGTGCTGCTTTCTTTTTGGTTGCAGTTTTTTTGGCGGCAGATTTTGTTTTCTTATCGAATGCACCGGGCATTTGTGTTACAATCATTTTCTTAATTTCTTCTACAGGCATCATGGCTACTTCATCGGTGGTATATTTTTCGCCATCTGCTTTTTTATCAATCTTCAACATTTTTTTACCAAAGCGGATGAAAGGTCCCCAACGGCCATTCTCTACTGCAATGTTTTCATCGGGCCAGCGAACAATAAAACGATTGGCTTCTTTCGCCACTTTTGCTTCAATTAATTCGTTGATCTCCGAGGGTGAGAGGTTATCAAAATCATAACGCTTGGGAACATTGATATACAAACCATCCCATTTAATAAAAGGTCCGAAGCGACCTTTCCCTTTTGTAACAGGTTTCTCTTCAAAGAATGCAACGGGTGCATCAGCAGTTTGTTTTTCTTTAATCAGTTCAATCGCTCTGTCAAAACTAACTTCCATAGGGTCTTCACCTTTAGGAATGGAAATAAACTGCTCGCCTAATTTTACATAGGGGCCGAAGCGACCCACATTTACGCTTACTTCCTGTTCTTCATGCGTACCCAATGTTCTGGGAAGTTGAAATAATTTTTCTGCATCTTCCAGGCTGATGGTTTCAATACTCTGATCTTTCCGCAATGCTGCAAATCGTGGTTTATCTTCATCATTTACATCACCAATTTGTATCATAGGGCCATAACGTCCCATCCGTGCAACAATCTTTTTTCCACTTGCTTCATCAACACCTAATTCCCGTTCACCTTTAATGCGTTCTGCATTCTCAATTGTATTGTCAACATCTTTTTTAAACGGACTGTAAAACTCTTCCAGCATTTGATTCCATTTCAGTTTGCCTTCAGCCACATCATCGAACTCACCTTCTATATAAGCAGTGAAACCATAATCCATGATTTTTTCAAAATGCTGTTTCAAAAAATCAGTGACGACCAAACCCAAATCACTCGGAAATAATTTTGATTTTTCTGCACCGGTATTTTCCTGTTCCATGCCTTGTGTAACATGGTCATCTTTCAATTGCAGTACACGAAAATCTCTGCGCACACCTTCTTTATCTCTTTTTTCTACATATCCTCTTTTTAAAATAGTTGAAATAGTAGGAGCGTAGGTAGAAGGGCGACCAATTCCCAACTCTTCTAATTTTTTTACAAGCGATGCTTCAGTATATCTTGGTGCAGCCCGTGTAAAACGTTCTACTGCATTCATTTCATTTAATGGCAATTGCTGACCAATGGTTAATGGTGGTAACATGCCTTCCTCACCAGAAACTGTTGATGGGCCTTCTTCATTTATATCATCATCATCTTTATCTTCACGATATACTTTTAAAAATCCTTCAAACTTCAACACCTCACCTTCAGCTTTTAATTCATCGTTGCCTGCCTGTCCGGTAGGCAGGTTTGTAGAAATAGAAATATTTGCTGTTGTACGTTCCAGTTCTGCATCTGCCATCTGGCTGGCCATAGTTCGTTTCCAGATGAGTTCATACAAGCGTTTCAGATCAGGATCATCCACGGTTGTATTTTCCATATAAGTAGGGCGGATGGCTTCGTGTGCTTCCTGCGCACTTTCATTTTTATTTTTGAATTTGCGAAACTGATGATAACGATCGCCATACATTCCTTTTATGGTACGTTTTAAATCGCCCAGCGCAGTATCACTCAAACTCACACTATCCGTACGCATATAAGTGATCTTTCCACTTTCATATAATTTCTGTGCCAATTGCATGGTGCGGCTAACCGAGTAACCAATCTTACGACTTGCTTCCTGCTGCAGTGTTGAAGTTGTAAATGGGGGAGCAGGTGATTTTTTCCCCGGCCGAACCTGTATATCTCTTACCGTATAAGTGGCACCGATACAACTCTTGAGAAATTGTTCTGCATCATCAACTGTGTTTTGTTTTTTGCCTTCGGCTTTGAAGGTTACATTTCTGTCGCTGAGATCTTTGGCAGTAAATAATGCTTCCACTTTAAAAGAAGAAGTGCTGGCGAAGGCATTGATCTCTCGTTCCCGTTCAGCAATCAATCTTACAGCAACACTTTGCACACGACCTGCACTTAAATTGTTACGCATGCTCATCTTGCGCCAAAGCACAGGACTTAATTCAAAACCTACAATCCGGTCAAGAATTCTCCGCGCTTGTTGTGCATGCACCAGGTTCATATCCACGGTACGTGGATTTTCAACTGCTTTCAGTATTGCAGGTTTGGTAATTTCATGAAACACGATGCGTTTGGTGGTAGCAGGATCCAGACCCAATACTTCGCACAAATGCCAGCTGATAGCTTCTCCTTCACGGTCCTCATCCGTTGCCAGCCATACGGTATCACTTTTTTTGGCCAGTGATTTTAAATCTCTTACTACCTTTTCTTTGTCTTGGGGAACAATATAGCGGGGTTCAAAATGATTGTTGACATCAATGCCCATCGCATCTTTTTCCAGGTCACGAATATGGCCATAGCAACTCTTCACCTCAAAATCTTTTCCAAGTATTTTTTCGATGGTTTTTGCTTTCGCAGGGCTCTCTACTATGAGTAAATTCTTAGCCATAAGTTGG
>JBKJNM010000034.1:0-10863 GCA_046593655.1 Lacibacter sp.
CAACAGCAAAGTGAGGGTGCGGCTACCATTGCACAGAATCGTGAACAATAAAAATTATCCAAAGAACGGATCGGGTGTGTTGCCCGATGTGGAAGTGAAAGCTACACCGGAAAGTATACGGTTGAATAAAGATCCAAAAATGGAAAAAACAATTGAGCTCATTCAACAAACAAAGAATAAATTTTAATCAATGAAGCCCCTTTTGGTAATCTGTTTTCTGACGGTAGCTTTTGTTTCATGTACAAGAGTACCAGCAGATACGGTAGATACATCCGGTTGTATTGACGGACATATTTATTGGGGAGGAGATCCTGCAGTTGATGGATTGGGCTGGTACTTCCAGGGTACAACCGAATTTAAGGATAAAGTAAAATTAAAAAATCTTTCTGCCCAGTATCAACAGGATAAGCTTGCTGTTTCTGTGTGTATTGAAAAGACTGATGAGAAATACTATTGCATGTGTGTAAAACCGCTGGATGTATATATCATCACCCGCATACAGAAAAGATAAGCTTTGGGTTTAATCAACCTGTTTCCCGTCACGAAATACATTTTTCACCTGCCGGTCTTTTGACAACACAACCAAATCGGCTTTAGTTCCTTTTTCTATTTTTCCAAACTGTTGATCGAGCTTTGCAACAGCAGCAGGATACAAAGAAGCCATGCGAAGCGATTCTTCAAAAGGAATTCCAACTTTATCTACACAATTGTTTACTGCCTTGATCATGGTTAAAGAAGAGCCGGATAAAGTTCCATCGGGTAAAGTATAACGATCCTGTTGAAACACATGCTGGTATTCCCCTGCAGATGTTTGAGCAACCGAATCGGTGATGAGGAATAAACGTTCCTTCATTATTTTTTTACTGATACTCACTGCTGCAAAATCAGTGTGCACCCCATCGCACACAATGCTGCTGTGTACTGTTGCATGATCATATACAGCTCCTACCATTCCCGGTTCACGGCTTTGCAAAGCAGACATGGCATTGAATAAATGTGTAACGGTTGTAATGCCTTTGTTGAAAGCGTTTATTGCCTGTTGATACGTTGCATTGCTGTGCCCTGCCGATACAAGCACATGGTTATCCAGCAACAGTTGTATCACTTCATCGCTGCATTGCTCAGGAGCAAGCGTCATCATTTTTAAAACCCCTTCGCTTTGATCGAGTAATAATTTTATTTCATCAACAGTTGGTTGTCTTACACAAGTTTCAATATGTGCGCCTCTTTTAGCTGTGTTGATATAAGGTCCTTCCAAATGCAACCCCAACAACCCGCTTTTATTTTCTTTTGCAAACGCTTTGACCACTTCAATACCCTTCAAAAATTTTTCAATGGTATTGGTTGCCATGGTCATGAGGAATCGTGTACATCCACCACTCACACAATAAGCATCTGTTGCCAGCAATGCTTCAGCGCTCAGCTCCTGCGAAAATAATTTTCCATTGCCGCCATATAATTGCAGATCAATAAAAGCAGGCACGAGATAAGCTCCTTTCAAATCATATTGCTCAGCAGTGGAAGGAATTTCAATAGCAGGAATGATGTCCACAATTAAATCATCGTCAATCAAGACAGCCTGGCCATTGATGATTGAGTTACCGGTAAATACAGATCCATTATAAAATGCAAGCATTGTGTTGAAAACATTTAGAGCATAATACTGAAATCATCTGCATCTTTTAAAAAAGGAAGCTTTGTTCTGATCTCCTGCAGTTTTTCTTTGGAGAGTGTAATGGTATAGATATCTTCCTCGTGTTCTTTTTCATACAACACT
This sequence comes from Lacibacter sp., assembly GCA_046593655.1. Lineage (GTDB taxonomy): Bacteria > Bacteroidota > Bacteroidia > Chitinophagales > Chitinophagaceae > Lacibacter. The sequence goes on from JBKJNM010000034.1 coordinate 1,778, forward strand.
TCACCCATCGCATCAATCACCGTGCTATTACCACTGTAATAAAAATTATTACCGTCTTTTCCTGTTCTGTTCACTCCAATTACATAGCATTGATTTTCGATGGCTCTTGCATTGAGCAAAGTTTTCCATGCATGGATTCTTCGTTCGGGCCAGTTGGCAACATAAATGAGCACATCATATTCGGGTTCTTCTTCCCCTCTCTTTTGGAGAGGGGTTGGGGGTGAGGTTGGAGCTTGTCTTGCCCACACCGGAAACCGCAGATCATAACAAACCTGCAAATTGATCTTCCAACCATTGACCGATGCAATTAAACGTTTTGTTCCTGCAGAAAAATGATCGTCTTCACCTGCATAAGCAAAGCGATGTCGTTTATCATAAATTCCGTATTGTCCATTTGGCAACATCCAGATTAAACGGTTATAAAAATTAGTCTGGCCGCTTTGAGCGGCCTGACTTTCACCAGCTTCTTTTATCATTACACTTCCGGTAAGAATTACTTTTTTTTCTGCTGCTATTCTTTTCATCCATTCAATGGTTGGCCCGTTCATATCCTCAGCAAATTCTTCTGGCTTCATGCTAAAACCTGTATTAAACATTTCTGGCAACACAATGATCTGCGTTGCATGCTGCATGGAATTGATCTTATGCTCCAGCATTTGCAGGTTGGCCGCCTTGTCTTCCCAATGCAGGTAAGTTTGGATGAGGGTGAATGTAAGATGACTCATGCTGTAAAGTTCGTGAAAATCTTTAGCGGAAACGAAGAGCAATTCCAAATGCTCCAAACACTTCCATTTTTTTGATCATCGATTTTGCTTCGTTCTGTTTAAATGTATAGGTGATAGTAAATGCAGTCCTTCGCCCGGAGATTACGGCGCCGGTTTTTACAATATAGATAAACGGATTTAACGGGAAAACATAGGGGCCCTTGCTTGATCTCAACAAACCACCCTGTACTGTTGCATTGTAAACCTGTGCCATCAATATAGGTTCAAGGAATACAAAGGCTTCTGTATGATGTCTGTTTTTTTCATAGGCTTGACCAAGTCGTCCACTCCAGTAAGAGGTATGTTCTTCCCGTTCTTTGATACCTGCTTTTAAAAGTAATCCTGCGGAGGCATTGGTAAACGTATTTCCCAGCATAGCCCTGCCAACTGCATGAAGTGAGAAATGCCGGTCATCGTTTTTCTTTAACAACGAACGGTAATATTGAACAGATGCATTGATGCCAACTTCATTCAGTAACTGGTAATCCCACCCATAAATTTTATACAGGCCAATAAATTTATGATAGCCTGTTTGAATTTGTTTGCCCAATGCCGCCGGACCAACTACACCAACCACCGCATCAAACTGCAGCACATCCCTGTTGCTGAATATTTTTGTTTGTCCATACGATGCATATAACCAACCGGCAAAAGGGCGGTCCATTATTTTTAGCACCGTATCTACCGAACGACGGTTATAATAAGGGTTAAAAATCATTTGACCGGCTTCGGTGCGGTGAATTGTTTTTAATACACGCTCATTGGGTTCTTTCTTTGCCAACCAGTTAAAGCGGATAAAAAGACCATTGGAGTAATAACGATCCTTAAGAGTAAAATTATAATTGTCGTTCTCTGAAATAATAGAAAGCTCTTTCGTATAAGCTGATGATGAATCCTGCCCATGCAGGAAAGTTGCTGTAAGAAGAAGTGCCAATACAATGGAGGCAGGTTTGATGGTCATGGAAATACAAGGATACTAAAAATTAAGGGTTTAGCATGAACGCAATATCACTCAGTAACGGAATTGCCATCCAAAGTTGTTGGTTATAGAGGCCATTAAATTTTCGTTGCAAAGCAAAGACGCAGGAAGGTTTATAAGAAGGCATGAAATCAGTTGAACAGTTCAACAATCAACGGCCGTTCAAAACCCTTCTGCAACAGGTAATCCTGCAACTTTCTTTTTTTGGCGAACTGATTTTTTTCTGCTGACAGTTGTTTCATTTTCTGCTCAAACAATTTGTACAGGGTGGCTTTGTACTCTTTTTCATCAATGGCTTTAATGGCTTTTTTAATATTGTATTCCCCCACCTGCTTTTGTTTGAGTTCGTATTTGATCTTTACCCTGCCCCACTGTTTCATTCGGAAGCGGCCGCCAGCAAACTGAATGGCAAAACGTTCTTCGTTGAGATAATCTTCTTCAATCAAAACAGAAAGCAATTCTTCCACTTCCTTTTTATGTAAACCAAAGCCATAGAGTTTTTCTTTTACTTCACTGTGGCAACGTTCCTGGTAAGCACAGTAATGTTTTGCTTTTTGATGTGCCTGTTCTTTGCTGAGATGTTGTTTGAACATGAGGAACAAAAATAAGAAGAGATACCCGGCTTTAGGTAAAGCGCCAAATACCCTTTCTTTTAATCAGTTTCTATTGCTAAAAAGACATCTTTTTTATATTTAAACTTTTTTTGAACAGCAACAACCGCAAAAGTAAAATACTTTTTACTAAAACTTATAACTATACCCCAACCTGAAAACTTGTGTTTCGTAATAGTCGGTGCTGGTTAGTTTAAATCCGTTGCCATTTATTTCTTTCTTAATTTTTAGCGTATTAAAAATATCACTGGCATTGAGGAATAATTCTCCTTTACTTTTTTGAATTTGTTTTTTTATACCCATATCTACCGAAAACCTTGTACCTATTTTGCCTTGTGGTATAATATCCGGTGCTAAATAAATGCTTGTAATTTGCAAGTCAGTCTGCTTTGGTAAATGAAAAATACCATTGAGTTTTATATTACCCGAAGTAAATGTTTCTTTATTTGCAGTGTACGTTGAAACTACAGGGTATTTATTTTGTACAGTAAAAGCAGCTATGATATTTTGATAAATATTTACATTGGCATTAAAAGAAAATACTTTTGAAAAGTCTTGTTGCAATACCATTTCAATACCTGTATTACTGCTATGGCCTGCATTTTGAAATACAGTATAAATTAAGGTGCTGGGGGGTACTTGTATTGCTATTCTTGTAATAGTCCCCTCTGTGCGGCGATGATATAATGCTGAATAGAAATAGCCTTTTTTTAGATTGGTTTTATAACCTAACTCATACAAATTGGTAAACTGCGGACGAAGTGCAGGATTACCTACTTTAATAATTTCGGCATCATCATATTTTGGAAAAATACGAATGTCAACTTCGTTAGGTCTGTCAACCCTTCGATTGTAGAACAATGAAATTTTATTTTGGTCATTTAATTTATACGCCAACCTTACATTAGGAAAAGGCTGGGTATAATTATAGCCATCGCTTTTATACGTGTTGTGGTTTGGGTTTACTTTGTATTGCAAAGCCACATACTCTACCCTTAACCCTATTTCGGCTTCTATCTTTTTACTTTCATACACATAGTTGCCATAAACTGCAGGAATGATTTCTGAGTAAGTTGCTGCACCTCCTGCGTTAATATCTAATGGAGAATTTAAACCGGGCTTGAATTGCATATTGGTGGGAATATCCCGGTATCGAAATTTTAATCCCCCTTCAATTCGTCCATATTTTAAAGGTTTTGTATAATCAACATTAAAATCTGCAACGTGTTCGTCTGACAATAACTTAAAAGAATCTAACCCTGTATAAGTGGGCAACGTATTTACGAAATTATATTTTTCATCTTCCCGGTGAAAAGTATAATTGAATCCGATATTTAGTAAATGCCCTGGTTGTTTAAATTTATGCTGATAAGCTACTGATGCAACAGCCGTAGTTTTTAATTCATCTTCTACAAATTGCCAAAGGCGTTGTCTATTCGAAAAATCTTTATTAAAAAAAGGCTGGTCGCCACGGTCAATTATTTTTTCAATGCCAAACAAACCTGAAACAGTTAGCATATCCTGGTCATTGATACTCCAATCAATTCCTGCTTTGGTAGTTACAAAATGGGTATTCCTGTTTCTTTTTGTTTGCTGGTTAATGATGGTACCATCATCAAAACTCCTGGTTACAAACTCATTTTTATTAAGTGTTTGAGTATATAACCAATCTGCCTGTAAAAAGGCATTCACTTTATTTTTTCGATAGTTTAATGAAAGTGAGGGATTGATTTTTGGCGTTGCCTGGTATTGCGGACGGATGGTTGGCAGATTTTCTTTTTTCTGCCACAATGCTCCTATGCCTGTAGTGAAGCCAACTTTACCATTAAAGCCTTGCTGCTTATTTTTTTTGTAGATAATATTAATGATACCGGCGTTGCCGTTTGCATCATATTTGGCAGATGGGTTGTTAATGATTTCGATTCTCTCAATGGCTGATGCAGGAATATTATCTAACCCTGTTTGGCTGCCAAAGCCTGTTAGTGCAGTTTGTTTACCATCAATTAAAATGGCTACTTTATCGCTACCCCTCAATTCCACTTTCCCATCCTGGCTTGTGGTAACGCCTGGTAAATTTTTTAAAGTTTGTAAAACAGAACCACCACTTTGGCTGATATTTGCAGCAACCGAATACGTTTTTTTATCCATTTTATTGTTCACATCATCTTGCTTTGAAGTAACTACAACTTCCTGTAACTGTTTTGCATCTTGCTGTAATTCTATTGTGCCAAGATCTAAGAAGGCACTTAATGATCCTATTAAAACCGGTTGTGATTTCAATACAAAACCCGTGTAAGAGCATTGCAAAATATAGCTGCCCGGTTTAATATTTTCCAATGTAAATCTTCCTTCTTCATTGCTCAAAGTGCCCGTAACAAAAGCACTGTCCTTTTCTTTTATCAACACTATATTTACAAAAGGCAAAGCGGTTTTATCCGCTTTGCCTTTTATCAAACCTGAGAGGGTAACTGCCGAAGTTTGAGCTTGCGACAGGAAAGCTGTAAATACAAATAATGAAAATACTATTATAACTTTTATCCTCATTGCTTTACCTTTTTTTAATTATCCTTTTAATTCTTTAATAAAATTTCCGTTGCTGTCAAAAATTAAATCCATTCCTTTTATTTCTACTTCGTAAGTTACTATGCCTTTTAAATCGGTAATTTTTGCTCCTTCTTTTGCTTGCTTACCTGCATAATGTGTTTTTACATATTCTAAAATACCCTTTGGAAGCATGTTTAGTTTCATTTCAACCTCGGTTTCAGTAATGTTGCCTTGTGCATCCATTAAAACAGAGTGATCTGTTTTATTAAGGTCAAAACTAGCCTCGTACTTTTCTCCCTCTTTATCCCACTTTACTTCTTTAACTGTTGGATACTTTTTTTGAAAGGAAGATTTTACATTGGCAGGTATATTTTTTTCCTGCATTTTTTGTGCAAAGGTAAGTGTTGTAAAAAGCATTACGACCATTGTTGCTGCTGACTTTTTCATTGTTTTTTTATTTAGTGAATTAAAAAATGATAACACAAAACTGCAACATGATTTAGAAGAAAGATTGAATTTTGAAACAGTATTTTAAAATACCGGGGCTGTTTTATGTTTTTTGCCCCATTTGTATTGATGGGTTAAATAAGACATCTTCATGGAGAGTATGCCCAACCCTGCACCTACTAAAACATCACTGATGTAATGTTTATTATTGGCCATTCTAAGTACTCCAACAGAGCTGGCAATTCCATAGGCTAAATAGGGCATCCATTTAAATTTGCTTTTGTACTCTTCGCTTAAAAATGTAGCTGCTGCAAATGCTTGTGCTGTGTGTCCTGAAGGAAATGAATTGTAGCCACTATTGTCAGGTCTTAATTGATGTGTTAGGTTTTTTAAACCAAATACTGCAGCTGTCATAAACAGTTCTCCTTTTAGTAAGATTGCAGTTCTGTTTTTAATATCTGTTTTTGATTTGTAACCTAAAGCATCTAACCCATAAGCGATGGCAATGGGTGAAAATTGTAAATAGTTATCTATACGAGTGCCAAATTTTTGGAAATGCTCATTCCGTTCTTCAGCAATTTCTTTTTTAAGCCCTTCTTCTCCATTACCATTTATTGCAATACCACTAATAATAAGTAATGACGGTACATACACATACTTTGAGTTGAATTTATGGAGTTTTACTATTGCATTGCTATCAATCGGTTGTGCAAAAAGTGAATGGTAAGAGATAAACAATAGAGTAATGACAAAATAGATTAGTTTCTTCACTTGTAACAATTTTGAGTATGTAACAAAACTATTTTAGGATTTAGAATAAAAGTTGAATTTTAGAATGCAATGGAAAACGAATGAAGATTATTTTCATACTTGTAGAATACTGTCCAATGATTGATGTCGGCTATTTTTTTAATGATGGATAAACCTAAGCCTGTTCCTTGCTCAGATGGGTTTGCTTTGGAAAAACGATTGAATAATTTATTTGTGTTTAAAGGGCCGGGTTGTCCACTATTGGAAAATACAAGTTTGCCTTCCTTTATGATTATGCCTATTTGCCCAGCTTCAATATTATGTCTTATTGAGTTTAAAAAAAGGTTGCTGATGAGTATTTCAGCAAGTATAGGATTTGATTTTATTTCAACATCCTCTTGCATTTCCACTTTTACTATCAAATGCTTTGCTTTTGCCTGTTCGGTAAAAAAATCAAGATTTTTTTGAATATAGTTGCTTAATAAAAAAGTTTGCTTATCGCCGTAATTATCATGCTCAATTTTCGAAAGCAATAGCAGGTTTTTATTCAAACGGTTTAAACGGGAAACATTCTCATTTAATGAACCTAATATTTCTGACTGTTCCTGCGTAACATCAGAACGCTGAATGAGGGTATCAATTTTAGCCTGAAATACGGCTAATGGTGTTTGTAATTCATGGGCTGCATTTTCTATAAATTCTTTTTGACTTTTATAGATAGCTGTATTTCTCTCAATCAGCTTTACAATGCTGGCATTTAAACGATTAAATTCTTCTATGTTTGTTTTGCAAAAATCAGGCTGTATGGTTTTATCAATTTCAAAGCTCTCTATTTGTTCAAGTGTTCTATAAAATGGCTTCCAAATATTTAGCGAAAGTTTTTTTGTAATAAAAAATAAGCCAATCAATAAAATTGAAATGATGGCTAAAAATAAAAAAGCGATGTTTTCTATTAGGTCTTCCGTTTCTACCAAATTAATTCTTGCGGAATAAGTATAGGGTTTGCCTTGTATGCTGATAGGGAAATTCAGTTCCCGGTATGGTTCAATTTCTGCATCTAATGTGTCAAGGACAGTACTAAAGAAAAGGCTGTCTTTGGTTACCTTCTTTCCGCTGTCAAGTTTTACATTTCTGTTAAACCTGTTCCAGGCCGCTATGTCTGCATAAGTTAAAGCCGGAGCAGTATATTTCAGGAATTCCTTTTTGTGTAGTAATAGTGTGTCATCTGCCTCTTTCATATAGAGCCTTTGAGTAGCGTAATAAAAGATTGGTGCCGATATAATTAAAATCAGCACGGAATAAATTAAATATGCCCTTGATGTTTTATGTAAAAGCTTTTTATTCATTTTTCCATTTGTAGCCTAAGCCGTAAACTGATTTAATATAATCCCTGCTTCCCGCATCGTTTAATTTCTTTTTTAAGTTTTTAATATGTGCATACACAAAATCGTGGTTATCTAACATATCTGCCATGTCGCCTGATAAATGTTCAGCAATAGCACTTTTAGACAGCACCCTGTTTTCGTTTCCCATTAAATACATCAGTAAATCAATTTCTTTTTTAGTAATGTCAATTTTGTTGTCATTGACTTTTACAGTCTTTGAAAGAATATCAATGTTAATTTCATTAAAGGCAACAATATTGCTTCCTTTAAAGTTTTTCCTTCTTATCAACGCCTGAATCCTTACGAGCAGTTCGGATAAATGAAAAGGTTTTGTTAGATAATCGTCTGCTCCCAGGTTAAACCCTTCTATTCTTGTTTCCAACGTTTCCTTTGCAGAAATAATAATAATACCTTCTGCCTTATTTTGCTGTTTCAATTCCTTTAAGATTTTAAAACCATTGCCGTCCGGCAACATGAGGTCGAGTAAAATGCAATCGTAGTCGTAAATAAAAATTTTATCAATGGCATCCTTTGTATTGTTAGCCCATTCGCAAACAAAGTCTTTGTCTGTCAAATATTTTTGGATACTTAGGGCAAGTTCCTTTTCATCTTCTATGAGCAACAATTTCATTGAGCAAATTTACCGTGTCAATTTTGAAGAAAATTTGAATTTATTTGGTAAATGAGATGGAGGGCTTTCACGGTATGCATAAAACAGGAATACTTAAAAACAGAGAGGCCGCCTTCAGGCGGTTTTTGTCTTTTTGTCTTCTTTCGAAGCAAGGTCTCTTTCTATGGCTTGTGCAAAGGTAAAAGACGTTGCGTTTTATTTACTGTTGTTCCTGATATGCAATATCGCTTGCAGGAGACATTTCTGAGAAAGAAAGGGTATTCGTTGTTGAAGTAGGGATTTGTTTGGTTTTTTACACAGTTCCTGTTAGCTGCATACCCTTCTCTGTCAGCAGCAAGATTTTCCTAATTGAATAGGTGGACATTTTACTGTCCCATAACTGCAATAAACACAACAGTCGCCTTGATTTGGTTTAAGTCGTGTCTTGCAACCTGAACACTCATAAAAATATTGGCAAGCGTCTGTTGGCATTGTTTCTTCTTGTCTGTGTCCACACACTGGGCAAGTAATTATTGATTGAAGTATGATAGTTTTTTTCATTAGTTATTTGTTACGGTTTGTGAAACTACTTTGTAACCTGTGCTGTTAATTGCTGCAATACTGTCAATGGAAGTTTTACTGTTGTCAAACTTTACAATGCTATTTGCATTTTCATAAGAAGTTTGAAAAGAAATAATTCCTTTTACTTTTGAAATTTCGCTGTTTACGTGTTGGGTGCAACTTTCGCAAGTCATTCCTTTGATTTTAAAAACAGCTTGTTGAATAGTTGTTTTGTCTACCACAACAACATTTATTTCTTGTGGTTTTGGATAAAATGTTTTTGCATAATACGGAAATGCAATGAGCAATGCAGCAACGACTGTAACAATTCCCAAAAACGATTTCGATTGCCAAAATGATTTTTTATTTTCTGCTTCACAATCGCAGTCAACTTGCTTTTGTTGTTTAAGTTTTTGATACCACGCAAACGCAAAA
>JBKJNM010000071.1:0-13437 GCA_046593655.1 Lacibacter sp.
ACCATTTCCATTTTTGGAAAAAGAAGTAGATGTAAATGAAAGCGTTGGAAATTTTTCTGCATTAAAGAAGTCTTCACTTTTCAAATGTGTGTCTCTTTGTTCACTGCGTGTATCAATACTGTTGATATCTGCTGTAAATGTTACTGCTGCATCACTTAAATCTTCAGCTTCTGCAGATAAAGTTGCATCAAAGTTTTTAAACTGTCCTGTTACGGTTGTGATCATCAGGTGTTTTACTTTAAAATGAATTTCGCTGTGTGACGCATCAATTTTGTACGTTGCCATTGAGTTTAGATTTTATTGTTATGTTAATTTTTATGTCATTGGAATTTCCATCAGCAAAAGTTTTGCATCATCATCGGCTGTTACTGTTATAACCTCTGCTTCTGTTATTCCTAAACCATCTCTTATATTTAATTGTTCTCTGTTGATCGTTACATTCCCTTCCAGCACAAATGCATATACGCCGTTATTGCTTTTCTTTAGTTTGTACTCGGTTGAAAATCCTTTTTCAAGATTACCCATGCTGAACCATGCATCCTGGTGAATCCAAACGCCTTCGTCATTTTCATTTGGACTTAACACCTGTAACAGGTTATTCTTCATCTTTGCGTCATCTAATGTTACTTGTCCGTAACGGGGTTGCACATTTTTCTTGTTGGGGACTATCCATATCTGTAAAAACTTTACCTCACTATCATGGTTCGCATTCATTTCACTGTGAGATATTCCTGTTCCTGCACTCAGCACCTGGATATCGCCTTGTTTGATGATAGTTTCATTACCCATACTATCTTTATGCTTCAAATCTCCACTTAATGGAATGGAAACGATTTCCATATTATCATGCGGATGAGTGCCAAAACCCATACCCGCAGCCACAGAATCATCATTCAACACTCTCAACATTCCAAAGTGTACACGGCTTGGTTCATAATAACCTCCAAAACTGAAACTGTGATAACTATTTAACCATCCATGATTGGCATGACCCCTTGTTGCTGCTTTATGTAAGACTGTTTTCATTTGCTTGTATTTTAATTACATGTATGTACACGTATTTGTTTAAAAAAAATCAAAATTCTTTTATTCTGATCTGCTCCAACAGGTTATTTAATTCTTCTGCCTCCTCTTCACTCAACAAAATTGTTTCTTCAAATACTTCATTGATTTTTTGAGTGCTCAGTTCAAGGATATTGAGCCCGGCTGTGGTAAGCGACATGACTGTATGTCTTTTATCATTTACATCATTTGTGCGTTTGACCAGCTTTTTCAGCACCAGCCGGTCTATGATCCTTGGTACATTTGAACTTTTCTCGATCATGCGGCCTGCAATATCTTTTACACACATTTCATCGGGCAACTTTCCTTTTAGTATCCTGAGCACATTATATTGTTCATGTGTAATACCAAAACTCTTCAGTTCCCTGCTCATCATGGTTTTAATCCACCATGCCGTATATAAAATGTTCAATCCAGCTTTATGGTTTTGATTTCTGAAATTCACACTTTGTATGGCTTGTTCAAGTTTCACTATGCAAATGTATGTACATACATGCAATTTTCCAAATAAAACGAAATCCCGCTGGCGGCGGGATTCTTATTTTCACATTTTCTTAATTAATTGGTGGGGCTCCTGAGGATAGCCTTGATGGGTTCACAATTTTTGTATTCATCATCAATTTGCACATAAAAAGTAGTAGAATTTTTGATGAACCATTTCTCCAGCTCCTTTTCTTTCTTTTCCTCTAATGCACGTCCTGCAATTTTGCTGTAATCATCTTTCATATTTTCCCGGTGTGGAGCGGTACGGCTGATTAAATAAACCATACGAACACCTTTCTTGCCTTGTTCGTCGGTAAAAGCTGCAGGTTGAGAATATTCACCTGGTTTTAATTTCTCTAAAACAGGGATAATGTCTTTGTCTAATTTATCAATGGTGATCACTGAAGATCCTTCCTGATCAGTTTTTCTTCCGCCTGTGAATTTTGAATTGGGCTCATCAGAGTATTTGTTAACAGCTTCACCAAATTTGATGTTGCCTGTAATTAATTTTGCACGAACAGTATCAAGTTTATAGATTGCTGCACGAATATCATCTTCATTGATACGTGGAATCTTTAAAATATGACGCACTGTAACTTCCTCTCCATTTCTTGACAAACATTGAATGATATGATAACCGAATTTAGATTTAATGACCCTGGAGATGGTTCCTTCTTTTAAACTCATGGCCGTATTAAAAAAAGTAGGATCCCATTGTTTATCACTCCTGTTGAGTACATACATGCCTCCGTTTTCTTTTACTCCCGGATCTTCACTATACTGTGATGCTAAGAAATCAAATTTCTTTGCACCGCTTTCTACCATTTTTTTATACTCTTTTAATTCATCCTGTGCATATTCTTCCATTTCCCTTCCAGCCTTTGGATACACTACTATTTCACCAATCTCTAATTCCATTTCGTAAAACCTTAAACTATCTTTCGGTATTTTATCAAAGTAGAATTTTACTTCATTGGGAGTGATCTTTACATTTTCCACAATTTTGTTGCGCATGGCTGTTGCAAGTTTCCCTTCTTTGATGGGTTCACGCATTTCTTCACGGAACTGGTAAATTGTTTTACCGGTGATCTGTTCAATCACTTCCTTTGATCCATATTGCTGAATAAAATAACGGATACGGTTATCAACATCCGCTTCCACCTCGTCATCACTCACAGGCAAAGAATCTTTTTCTGCCTGGATAGCCAGCATTTTGTTGATGATCAACTGCTGCATCAAATAACAGCTGGCATCGGGCGGTAATTCATAGTCTTTACTACGGGCATCGTTGATCTGGTTATCAATATCAGATTTTAATACAATGCGATCCCCTACAACACCAATAATCTTTTCGGCAGTGATTTTTTTTGTTTGCGCCTGCACTGCAAGCGAAACAAATGCCAATGCTATGATAACAAGTTTTTTCATTCTATTCAATATGAGCTTCAAAAGTAACAGAGATGGCTGTCTTTCAGGCACAACCATCTCTGATTTAACATTCCCTTGCTAAGGGATCTTTATAAAGTACGTTTAACTTCTTCTTCTTCAAAGGCAACAACTGTATCGCCTACATTAATATCAGCAAAGTTTTTTATGGTTAATCCGCATTCCATATTAGACGTTACTTCTTTTGCATCGTCTTTAAAACGCTTTAAACTTCCCAATTCTGCAAATCCACCTTCCGTTCTTGGATACACCAATATACCGTCACGGAACAAACGGATTTTTGCATCACGCTTCATCTTTCCATCCAATACATAGCAACCGGCAACGGTTGCTTTATCAAACTTGTACACTTCTCTTATTTCAACAGTTGCAACTTCTTTTTCTGTGATCTTAGGTTCCAATAAACCCTCCATTGCACTTTTTACTTCTTCAATTGCATTATAGATGATAGAGTAGTTCTTGATTTCAACTCCTTCCTGATCTGCCAGTTTAGAGGCTTGCAATGAAGGACGAACGTTGAAACCAATCAGGATGGCATCAGATGCACTTGCCAGCGTAACATCAGCTTCAGAAATCTGACCAACCGCTTTGTGTACCACATTTACAGCAATTTCTTCTGTGGAAAGTTTTTGTAATGAGTCGGTGAGGGCTTCTACTGAACCATCCACATCACCTTTGATAATCAGATTGAGTTCTTTAAAGTTACCGAGTGCCAAACGACGACCAATCTCATCCAATGTAATATGCTTCTTGGTTCTGATACCTTGTTCACGCAAGATCTGAGCACGGCGGCCGGCTACTTCTTTTGCATCCGCTTCATCTTCATACACTTTAAATTTCTCACCCGCCTGTGGTGCACCATTTAAACCAAGTATCTGAACAGGTGTTGATGGCCCGGCTATTTCAATCCGCTGATTTCTTTCGTTGAGCATCGCTTTGATACGGCCGTAATACTGACCCGATACAATCAAATCACCTTGCTCAAGTGTACCGTTTTGTACAAGAATTGTTGCAACATAACCACGCCCCTTATCCAAAGATGCTTCAATGATAGAGCCTGTGCCTTCCCGTTCAGGGTTTGCTTTCAGTTCAAGCAACTCTGCTTCAAGCAATATTTTTTCAAGCAGCTTATCAATGTTCAATCCTTTTTTGGCTGATAATTCCTGGCTTTGGAACTTACCTCCCCATTCTTCAACCAATATATTCATTTGTGATAGCTGCTCGTAAATCTTTTGTGGGTTGGCGCCATCTTTATCAATTTTATTCACTGCAAAGATCATGGGCACTCCTGCTGCCTGTGCATGGCTGATCGCTTCTTTTGTTTGTGGCATTACTGCATCATCGGCTGCTACAACAATTACTGCAATATCTGTAACCTTTGCACCACGGGCACGCATAGCCGTAAATGCTTCATGGCCTGGTGTATCAAGGAAGGTGATTTTTTTACCTGCTGTATTAGTTACTTCATATGCACCAATATGCTGAGTTATACCTCCGGCTTCGCCTGATACGACGTTTGCATTACGTATATAATCAAGCAATGAAGTTTTACCATGATCAACGTGTCCCATAATGGTTACAATTGGAGCACGGGCAACACGGCTTTCTTCATCATCCATTTCTTCTTCTTCTTCCATCTCAGCCTGTTTTTCCATATCAATGAATTCAACTTCGAAGCCAAATTCACTTGCTACCAGTTCAATTACCTCCGCATCCAAACGTTGATTGATGGAAACCATTAATCCAAGACCGAAACATTTTGCCACCACATCGGTTGCAGATACATCCATGAGGCTCGCCAATTCTGCAGCACTTACAAATTCAGTTACCTGTAGTTTATTATCAACGGCTCCTTCATTTGTATGATCAGCCATTTCTTCCCGTTTGAGCTTGCGGTATTTAGCTTTTAAGCTTTTACCTCTGCCGCCGCCGCCTGCAAGTTTGGCCTGTGTTTCACGCAATTTTTCCTGGATCTCTTTAGCATCAATTACTTTATCTTCTCTGCGGGTTACAACAGTTCGGCGATCATTTCTGCCGCCGGTATTGCCGGCTGGAGTAATCGTTCTTCTTTCAGTTCTACCGCCTTGTTGTCCTGCCTGCTGATTATTTCTGTTTTGAAATCCACCTTGCTGGCCTTGCCCTTGCTGCTGTCCGCCTCGTTGAGGTTGATCGGTTTTTTTATCAATCGGAATACGCTTGCGTTTGCGTTTTTCTTTATCAGAAGCAGGTTTGGGTCTTGTTTCCTGGTTAACAGGTAAATCAATCTTGCCCAGTATTTTGGGACCTTCTAAAATATCAGCCTTAATATTTTCAATAACAACATCTTCGTCTTCTTCCAATACTTCTTCCACTTTTTCTTCAACAGGTGGTTTTTTCTCTTTTACTTCAGCTGCTTTTTCTTCTTTCTTTTCCTCTTTTCTTTTCTCTACTTTTTTAGGCCTTGTGGATGAATCAATTTTCTCAAGATCAATTTTACTTACAATCTTTGGACCTTCAACTTCCGGTGCTTCGATGTTTGTTATTTCTGGTTCAATTACTTTAATTTCTTCCGGAACTTTTTCTTCTTTTACAGGCTCCACAACCACAGGTTCAGGTTCAACTACTTTTACTTCTTCAACAACTTTTGGTTCTTCCTTAACTATTTTCTTTACTTCCTTTTTAAAAGAAATTTCTTCTTCTTCTTTTCTCTTTTTGAGATCGGTCATTCCTCCCTTCGGAATTTCAATCTGATCACTTTTGGCTTTCGCAGCTTTATCAGAAGAAAATTCTGAAAGCACAGAACGATACATATCCTCTGTAAGCTTTGCTGTTGGCTTCAGATCATCTTTATTAAATCCTTTTGCTGCCAGAAAATCAATAAGGGTGTCCTTACCAATATTGAACTCTTTGGCTGCAGCCATTAAACGTGGTGTATTACTTTCTGACATAATTTCCTTCCCGTCATTTGCTCAGAAAATCGGGGAACCTGTTGTTTAAATGTTTAAATAAATCTATGCTGTATAATCATTGCTGATTATTCCTTTTCGAATTCTTCTTTCAACACACGGCGCACATCTTCAATGGTTTCTTTTTCCAGATCGGTTCTGCGTTCCAGTTCTTCCGTTGTTAATTCCATTACGCTGCGGGCTGTATCGCAACCAACACGCTTCAGTTCATCAATCACCCATCCTTCAATTTCATCTGTAAATTCGTCCAGATCAATATCAAATTCATCCTGCTCACCTTCAGCATCACGATATACATCAATTTCAAATCCTGTTAATTCACAGGCCAGTTTGATGTTGACCCCTCTTTTACCGATAGCCAATGAAACCTGGTCGGGTTTCAAATAAACTTCTGCATGCTTTCTTTCCTGATCAATATTCATGCTGGTGATCTTTGATGGCGTAAGTGCACGCTGGATCAACAGATTAATATTGTTGGTAAAATTGATGACATCAATATTTTCGTTTTTCAATTCCCTGACAATTCCGTGAATACGGCTTCCTTTCATACCCACACATGCACCAACGGGATCAATACGATCATCAAAGCTTTCTACTGCAACTTTCGCTCTTTCTCCCGGTTCACGAACAATCTTTTTAATCACAATTAATCCATCAAAAATTTCAGGCACTTCAATTTCCAGCAATTTAGCCAGGAAAACAGGACTTGTTCTTGAAAGGATGATTACTGGTGCATTATTTTTCAGTTCTACTTTTTTGATGACTGCACGGATATTTTCGCCTTTCTTAAAATAATCCTGTGGTATCTGTTCACTCTTGGGTAATAACAATTCATTTCCCTCTTCATCCAACAGTAAAACTTCTTTTTTCCATACCTGATAAACTTCTGCGCTGATGATTTCACCTACTCTGTCGGTATATTTTTTAACCAGCCCGTTTTTCTTCAAATCACCTATACGGCTTGCTAATGTTTGTTTGGCAGCAAGAATGGCACGACGGCCGAAATCATGTATATCTACATCTTCATATAATTCTTCACCTACTTCATAATCCGGTTCAAGCTTTACAGCGTCGCTGTAAGCAATCTGTGCCAGTGGATCTTCCACCTGCCCGTCATCCACAATTGTACGTCGACGCATGATTTCCAGATCACCTTTCTCCGTGTTAACGATTACGTCAAAATTATCATCGGCTCCATACTTTTTACGGAGCAATGTTTTAAATACATCTTCCAGTACTTTCATCATGGTGGGGCGGTCAATATTTTCCGCATCTTTAAATTCTTGGAAACTTTCAATAAGATTGATACTTGCCATAACACATTTTTTTAAAACATTCCGGCTGTTTGTTTTTGCAACCGTGCTTAATTAAATACAATTTGAATTTTTGTTGATTTGATATCATCAAACAAGAGTGTATGCTGCAGGACTTCCTGCTTTTTTCCCTTGCCCTTTGTTTCTTCAACCACAACCTGATCTGCCGCACTCAATAATTTCCCTTCTATTTTCCTGCCATCTTTCATTATCACTTCAACTAACCGGCCAATATTCTTTTCGTACTGCCTACTGAGTTTTAAGGGTTCTTCCAGGCCAGGGGAAGAAACCTCTAAAGCAAAATCACCCTCCTGAAACAAGGCCGCTTCTTCAATTTGTTTGTACAAGGCCCTGTTGTAGGCAATGCACCTGCTCAACGCAAGACCGGCATCTGCATCTACAAATACCTGGATATTGTTGCCCGGGTTCAGCTTTACATCTACCAGGAAACAATCGGTATCGTTACTGATGATCTCTTCTACAAACTGCCTGATCTTTGCTGCTTTTTGCTCTATGTTCATGTAGTTGAAATAAAGAAGGGAACGTTATCGTTCCCTTCCACTGTTTCTTTTATCCGCCGCAAACTTACAACAATGACTGTGAATGGAAAAATTATTTTTGTCTTACCTGCTGCCAGCAAAGCTTTACAGGATTATTCACAAATAAATTCTGCACTTTATTTTATATTTGCAACATGATACGTGTATTAGTAATTGCATTACTTCTCTACTTTCTTTACCGTTTAATTTTTCATTTTATTATTCCGTTGAGCAGAACTACACGAGATATGAAGAAAAAAATGAATGAGTTTCAATCCCGTATGCAGCAGCAACAGGGTTTTACCCCCAGACCTGAACCTGTGAAAGAAAGCCCCAAACAACGCAAAGATGATTATATTGAATTTGAAGAAGTGAAATGATGAAGATTCACTAATACTTTACTATATTATAACCCCAGTTCCTCTACTTTCATTCCGGGCAATAAGTGAATGGTTTGGATTCCCAGTTTTTGTGCCGCTTCAATATTATTGATGCTGTCATCAATAAAGAGTGTTTCTGCCGCAATAAGATCATGTTTATCCAAAACAAACTGGTAAGCCGAAGCATTGGGCTTGCGGTGACCAATGCGGTGTGAATAATAAGCCGCATCAAAAAAATCATCAAAAGATGCTTGCTGAAATGTGGAATTAAAACGGTGTTGAAATTCCTGCAAATGAATTTCATTGGTATTGCTGAGCAGGTAAAGACGATACTTTTTTTTCAACTCAGGTAAAATAGCAATACTGTTATTTCTGAATTGAAGAAGCAAAGCATTCCAGGCATCCCTTATCTGTTCATTGCTGAGATGCAGGCCTGTAGCGGTTCTGAAATCATTATAAAAAAACTCCACGTTTGTTTCAGTTTCCAGCTTAATAAACAAATCATTGCTATGGAACTGATTAAAAAAAGAAGCAAAATCCTTTACACCTAAATCAGTAAAGGCTTTTTCAGTTAATTTAAAATCAATATCAAGCAGCACGCCCCCTAAATCAAAAATGACGTTTCGAATCTTTTCCATGTTGCAAAGAAACAGAGTTGAATGAAAAGTTGTTCAACAATGTGGTTCATCATTTCAAAGACTGCTACTTCACCTGTTTTAAAACAACCAAAAATTACAGCTGAAATTAAATACAATCGAAACCTCTATTTTTCTATCTTTGCCCCCGCCCAAAAGGGCTTTGGATCCTTAGCTCAGATGGTTAGAGCATCTGACTCATAATCAGAGGGTCGTAGGTTCAATTCCTACAGGATCCACAAACATGGAGTCGTAGGCCGAGACGTTACAGTCTCGATGCCGACTGTAACGTCGGCATTCAATTCCTACAGGATCCACTAATTAGCCCCCGACTTTAGAGTTGGGGCGTTTTCCAAAAGGCTTTAACCTTTGCTTAACCGATAAGCAAATACATTTGTCTCTTTATAAATTATGAAAAAAATAATACTGCTTTTTATCCTCGTTGCAACAAGTGTTTCATCATTTGCACAGGAAATTGAAACAAAGAAAAAGAAAGACTGGTCGAAAATTGATTTAACCGGCAGACCGAAAGATCATTTAATTGTTCAGATTGGTTATTTACAATGGTTGAATACTCCCGACTCCATTGCAACCAAGGGTTTAGCCAGAACAGTGAACGCTTATTTTTCATTTGACTTTCCATTTAAAGTTGATCCTCGTTTCAGCGTAGGTTTAGGTGTTGGTGTTGGAGCCGACAATATGTTTTTTGATAAAGCAGCAGGAAGAAACCTGAACATCATCAATGGTACAGAATTCCGGTTTTCAAAACATACTGGAAAAGATACTGCCAATAAGTATAAATCAATGAAACTGGCTACCGTCTATTTAGAGGCTCCTGTTGAACTGCGTTTGATGCTGAATCCTGAAAACCCCAACAAAAGTATGAAGTTTGCTTTGGGTGTAAAAGTAGGAACCCTCATCAGTGCAACGGATAAAACAAAATTTACATCCGATGGCAATGGCAACAGTGCATATACGCTAAAAGAAAAAGACAGGAAACATTTCAACAATTTTCGTTTAGCCGCAACAGCGAGAATAGGATATGGAAACTTTGCCATCTATGGTCAATACCAATTGAACGACTTTATTAAAGAAGGACAGGGACCTAACCAGATCAGACCTCTTACTTTTGGGTTAACCTTAACGGGCTTATAAAATACTTCCATCAAAGAAAAAGCGTGGCGCAATAGTGCCCCGCTTTTTCTTTGATACACCCCGCAAACTTATTCTACATTTGCAATTGAATTTTTAATACCGTGATTGATCGTAAACAGGAAATACAACAGGAAGAAAAAGCTATAATAGTTGGTGTGGTTCAAAAAGGACAAACTGAGTTACAGGTTCAGGAATACCTGGATGAATTGTCCTTTCTTGCAGAAACAGCAGGAGCCATCACCATCAAACGATTTGTACAAAGACTATCGCACCCCGACAGTAAAACTTTTGTTGGCAAAGGAAAGCTGCAGGAAATAAAAAAGTATGTACAGGAAAGAGATATTTCATTGATCATTTTTGATGATGAGCTCACCGGTTCACAGATCATGAATATTGAAAAAGAGCTGAGCATTTATACTATTGACAGAAGTGATTTAATCCTCGATATTTTTGCCCGCCGTGCCCAAACAGCACAGGCTAAAACGCAGGTAGAGCTAGCACAATATCAATATATCTTACCAAGATTGAAAGGTATGTGGAAACACCTTGAACGGCAAGGTGGTGGTGTTGGTACAAGAGGCCCGGGTGAAACTGAAATTGAAACAGATCGTCGTATTGTAAAAGATAAAATTTCGTTGCTAAGAAAAAGATTGGCCGAAATTGATAAACAGGCTTTCACGCAACGTAAAGAAAGAGGTGAATTTATACGTGTGGCATTGGTTGGTTATACCAATGTTGGTAAAAGTACAATGATGAACATCCTCAGCAAACGTGATGTATTTGCAGAAAATAAATTATTTGCAACACTTGATACAACCACCAGCAAAGTAGTATTTGAAAATATCCCTTTTCTTTTAAGCGATACAGTAGGATTCATCCGCAAACTTCCCCATCATTTAGTGGAAAGCTTTAAAAGCACATTGGATGAAGTAAGGGAAAGTGATGTATTGCTTCATGTGGTTGATATTTCGCACCTGCAATATGAAGAACAGATGAATGTGGTCAACAAAACCTTGCAGGATCTCAAATGTCATGATAAGCCCGTTATTACCGTCTTCAATAAAATAGATTTGTATGAAGAAAAGAACTTTGACGAATGGTTGGAAGATGATGTAAAAGCAAATATCCTGGTGGAGCTGAAAGAACGTTGGGAAAATGAAACACAGGGCAACTGTGTTTTTATTTCAGCTACTGAAAAAAGAAATATCCCTGAACTGCGTGCAAGAATATTAGAAAATGTAAAACATCTCTACCAGGTTCGCTATCCATACAAAACAGCATTTCTTTATTAATGTCTTCAGAAAAAAAATACAGCTGGCACAAAATAGCCGAAAGTGCTGATGATTTTTTTTGGCAGGAAAACAACCTCTGCGAAATAGAAGTAAAAGGCAAAAAAATATGCATTGCCAAAAAGGGAGAAGATGTTTTTGCCTGTACAACTAAGTGCCCGCATGCAGGTGGCTATTTATCTAATGGATTTATGGATGCCGCAGGTAATCTTGTTTGCCCCCTGCACCGATATCGGTATGATTTACAAAACGGACGCAATGTGAGCGGTGAAGGATATTATTTACGAACCTATCCTGTTGAAAAAAGAGCTGACGGAATTTATCTTGGTATAGAAGAAGCCGGATTTCTTGGTTTCTTTAAATAAAAAAGATCGGAATTAATAGGGAACAAAAAACGAAAATCCCCTATTTTTGCCGCCCATTCCTCCCTAGCTCAGTTGGTTAGAGCATCTGACTGTTAATCAGAGGGTCGCTGGTTCAAGTCCAGCGGGGGGAGCAAAAAAGTTATAAGCGCTTGTAAATCATTAAGATATACAAGCGTTTTTCTTTTATATGATACGATGTGGCACTTCCCCGGTGTCATTTCAGAGACCAAAGATTTCAAAACAGCGACCAAAAATAATATCTATCCGTGAGTTCATTTCTCTATCATTAAAACATTAGGTATGAATGATCACATTAAGGTCTCTTTCTGGCTCAGAAAATCAAGGCTCAACACAGAATCTAAAGCCCCTGTAATTATGCGTTTGATTGTTGGTCCCGATCGAAAAGACAAGCACATCGGACAGTATGTATACCCCAAAGATTGGGATACTGCAAAAGGAAGACTGTTTTCAAAGAACCCAACCAATAATGTTACAAATGAATTATTGGATCAGATCTATTACAAAGTGATTAAAATCTTTAACCGGCTGATTTCAGACTATGAAACAGTAACGCTGGAAGATTTGGTGAACGCCTATGAGAATAAAGATGCCACTTCTCATACTTTGCTTGAATTAATAAAACATCATAACCAGGACTTTCTTTCTCGAACCAATATTGACAGAACAAAATCAACTTATGAAAAGTACAGATTTACTGATCTGAAGGTCAGATATTTCATATGGGATAAATATAATATTAAGGATATCTCCTTGAACAAATTAACACTGCAGTTTGCCAAAGACTTTTACGCCTACATGTTAACAACTGATGGTATTTCCCACAACACGGTAGCAAAATATATCAAGAACCTAAAAAGAGTTATTAATTACGGCGTTGAACTGGAATGGATAAAAACCAACCCGTTAGCTCTTTATAAAATTGGCTATAAGGAAACCGAGCAGGTGATCCTTTCAGAAAATGAACTTGCTGCCATTTGTAAAACAAGCTTTGATACACCGAGATTGCAATTGGCAAAAGACCTGTTTGTCTTTCAATGTTATACCGGTTTGTCTTACAATGATATTTATGAATTAACTCCTGAAAACATTAGTACTGGATCTGATGGCAGTCAATGGATTTATACCACAAGGAGTAAGACAGGAACCCGGGCCGCAATACCATTATTTAATCAGGCTAAAGAAATCATAGAACAATATCAAAAAACAGAAAGGCGTGCTAATAAAAACAGGCTCTTTCCTGGATACCAGATACAGACTATGAATGATTATCTAAAGAAGATCGCTGAGGTTAGCGGTATCAAAAAAAATCTCACTACCCATGTTGGCAGGAGGACTTTTGCTACAACAGTTCTGTTGCACAACGGAACTCCAATTGAAGTTATCAGCAAAGTTCTTGGTCATCTGAATATATCGACGACCCAGATTTATGCGAAAGTTTCAGATTTCCTTGTGAAAAAAGAAATAGACAAGGTAAATAAGTTTCTTTCCAACAATAACCCTCATATCAGTTAAGCGAAATTGGTGGTAAGTTTTTCAACCTCACATGCTCAACTTTCTTTAAGCAAGTCACACCCTGTGTATTTAATTTATTACGCAGGGTGTGATAGTTTATACCCATCGCATATGCAGCATCTTTAATAGTTAACCAGCTCTCCCCCGTACAAAAATTTTTAACAGCTGCCGCAGAACTGTGCAATCTGCCCTTATTGCGATTTAAACCGGTATCATAAGCATGCTGCACGTTCTCTTTGTGTGTAACCCATTCCAGGTTTTCAATCCGGTTATCTGTTTTAATTCCGTTTTT
>JBKJNM010000199.1:0-32424 GCA_046593655.1 Lacibacter sp.
TGCATTTTATGATGTGGATGAATTACTCACACAATTAGGAATTGGTGAAGCATTTATTACGATGCTGAATGAAAAAGGAATTCCAACTCCGCTGGTACATACCATGCTGGTGCCACCCCGCAGCCGCATGGATATATTGGATGAAAGTGAAGCAACAGCATTGGTGAATAAAAGTAAGCTGGCAAAAAAATATGCTGAAACATTAGATGCGGAGAGTGCGTATGAAATTATCAATGCCAAATTAGAAGAAGCTGCTGAAAAAACAAAAGCAGCGGAAGAAGAAAAAGCCGAAGCAAAAGAAGAAAAGAAAACAGCCAAAGAAGAGAAAGGATTTTTTGATAACCCCACAGTAAAACAGGTAGGAAGAACTGCAGCAAGTATTATTACAAGAAGTTTATTGGGCGCATTGGGTTTAGGTGGAAGAACAACAAGAAGAAAGAAAACGGGATGGTTTTAAAAATTACTGATGCCTGTTAAACCAATTCTTTAACTCAGCTAATGTGTTGGTCATTTTTGTTCCATCTGTCCACCAGTCATGAAAAGTAAGGGACTCAGTGATGAGTTATTTATCTTCGCCTAATGTGCCGGAACTCCTTGTTCAAAACGAGTGCTTTTCAGCAACAACATTTGTTTTGCAATTCCTTAGGAGGTTGAACATTATTTTTTTGCAGAACGATGAGAAGCAGTCATGAATTCGATGGTTGCTAAACAAACAATCACTATTAATTCTATTGAGAAATAGATCAATCCTGCTGTTGTTATACTTGCGTAAAAATAGGTAACGAATGTAATGGTAAGGCAGCAGTAAAGCAGGTTGGCAAATGCAATGAATTTCAGATAAGGTCGCCAATTTTTATCAAGAAAGAAATAGCAACAAATGGAGTAGATGGCATAAGTGAATGCAATGATTGACAAAATGTTGAGGGATTTAACAGGCATACCGAAAAAATCAACCTGTTTAACGAGAAGTGTACCTGTAAGGAATCCTGTTAACAATGCCCCGAGGCTGTCAACCAGGAAAAGTTTCCATGGTTTGATCAAGAATTCTTTTATAGTTGAACTAAAACTGTTGTTCATTTTTTAGAGGTTAATTAATCCTGGTTGTAATTTTATCAAAAATTTTTTGAAAGGAATGTTGCGTAAGCGGCCTTTTATTATTTCTTTTTTCACAATATACTTCAGGGATTCGTTGATGCGAAGAGAGCATTATCTCAACGTACTTATTCATTTTGAAAATGGAGTTCTTTAACTACTTTAAAAATTTTCTTTGTCACTTTGCCATTCATGTCAATGGTTAAGTATGAAAAAGTTGTATCGCCTTTTGTCCTTTCCATTTTCTGCTCATTATCAAAGTCCAACCATTGGGTAATGGCTCCGATGTTTAGTAATGTTTTGTAACTTATAAACTTACTTTTTGTCTCAAACCAATAACCACCTTCGCTCCCTTTTCCAGCAATCTGTGTCCATGAAAGCAAGCTGTCCTTTTTGTCAAGAATAAAATAGAATATTCCTAAACCTAATTCTCCGCCGTCATTTATTATTGTAAATTCATTTTTTGTTGTGTCCCTGTCTTGCCATGAATAAAGGTAGCCTGGGTCACCAATAATACTGTCAAACATTGGATGTCTGATTTTTTTAAAGTTGTTTCCTTCAAAGTCGGCCCTCAACATGCTGTCGCTTACAAACTCCTTTTTATTTTGATACTTAAAGTTATTTTTCTGTGTCTCCCAAAAAGAGAACGTTTTTTTTGTCAAGCTGTTACAGCTAACAACCAGAAGAACAATGATTGATATACGAAGTAGCATGGTGGGTCGAGTAGCATACAGCTAACTCTTAAATATACGCACCTTATAATATATAAAAAGATAGATTTTTAGCGCTAATTCGTATCAATAAGATGAGTCTTTTATTCATCCTTTGTTTTTTTCTTCTTCTTTTTCTCCTGGTCGTTATTGATCTTTTCAACTGTACTCATGGGCACAACCACCAGTTCATCGGTAAGGCAGTTCCAGATGCTTACATATTTTTTTGAAAACACATGATGCTGCTTCCATTTGGTGAATTTCTCATAGAGCATGAGTGTGCAGATATCGGTTGCAGTAATCAGGTCGCCGGTTTCAGGTAAGTGTGAATGCATTGCACCAACCGTTTGTTTATCTTCTGGTTCATTTATTTCGTAGTTGATGGAGATGATATTTTTATGGAGCTGTTTTTTTGACAGCAATTGATTGTCTTTATCAAAGACCAGTAAATAATCATTCCCAAAGATCACCACGCCGTTTTGATGCGGCCCAGTTAATACATATACTTTTTTCTCCTTGTTGCTGATCAGCGGAATCAGGTTCAGGTTGCTGTTTTTGTAGGTCTTAAATAAAGTGTCCGAATGTATTTCCGCAAAGGCAATCTTTCTTATTATATACAGATCGGTTTCATAGCTTGTGAACAGGCGTTCTGTGAGATTGGTTTTTGCAGTCTGCACATTATAGGTACTGTCAAATATAATTTCACCAATCACTTTGGGCTCATCAGCTTTAGAAAAGAAGATACATGTTACCAACTCTTTATCAGTATAAGAAAAATAGCCTCCAATGTTTTCCCTTTCCTTATACATTTTCAAAAACAAATCTGTTCCAAACCAGGAAGCCATTTCAGATCTGTAAAGCAGTTTGCCTTCCTGTACAATTGGTTGTGCTTGTTCTGTGGGATTTTGTTGTGCGGATAACGTTACACTCATTAAGGAGAAGAGGAGGGTAAATAGTTTATTCATTCCGGTTTTGGTTGTATAAAGAATGCGGACGCATAAATATACACAACAGCCGTATTAAAATCAATAGTGCCCGGGACGTTTCTCCGGTATGCGTCCATTCTCTCATTGCATATACTGATACGAGAAAGGTTATAAAAAACGCCTTGATTTAGTTTAGGTAAATCAAGGCGTTTTGCTTTTAGTTGCAGATTATTTAACAGCTAACAGGTCAACCATTTCAATACTGGGTGCTGTTGCCAGCAAGGCCGAAGCATTGGCCATTAAAGCTGCAGCAATTGGTCCGTTCAAATGTGCCTGACGAGCTTCTTCTGTTTCAAAACTGTCGAAGATGCCAAAGGTAGAAGGGCCAATCTGTAAAGCATACCATCTTACGGTACCGGGTTCACCTTCAGCAAGTGGTAATGCAGATTTTAAAAAATCAAGCACTTCTGTTTCTTTACCTGGCTTGGCTTCTACTCTTGCGAGAATTGCGAATTTTTCCATAATGAATGTTTTAATAAATGAATAATAACTACAAACGTAAAAAGGGTAAACGAAGATGGCCAAAAGGATTGATATTTTCCTGTAAAAGGCAAAGCAGGTAATTTTATTCGGGTTATTGTGTTTATCGCAGCAATTAATGAAACAATAAGACTCCTTCTTTACTCAAACTAATCTTCTCCTCTGATACTAAATGATCAATCACCTTCCAGTATTTTTCCTTTTGCTTGCTGCCTAATTTTGATAAGATATCTTTCACTACAATGCCTTCACTGCCGGCTTTCTCTTTCAGAAAGTTATGGATACGTTCAAACTCTGCAGGAGAAACTTCATTTCCTTTTTTCTTTAAACACAAATCACAAATACCACAGTCTGTTATATCTGCATCGCCAAAATAATTTCCAATGACTTTACTACGACAGATGCTTTCATCCTGCACATAGCGAATCATGGCTTTTACCCTTAACTCAAATTGTTCTTTGCGGTTGAGCCTGTTTTGCGGATTGATAAACAGATCTTCTGTTGCAGGCCGGTTCTGCAGGAATTGTAACTGCGGCTTATCTTTTTGTGCTGCATATTGAATGATGCCGTGCTGATGTAATTGCAGCAACCCGTCTTTTATTTTTTCCAGGTCCGTTTTAATGAAGGTCACCAATTGTTTTTCTGAGATGAAAGATTCCATATCAAAAATACCACCATAGCTGCGCAGCAATCCTTTGATGAGTGGTTCCAGTTGCGGGTTTTCTTTTTCAAATTCTGCAATGCGTTCTTTATCTGCTGTAAAAACAACTTTCGATGAAGTAAAGATCTGTTCAGCATAACTGATCCATCCTTCCTGTTCCAGCATTTTTAACGAATACATGGCCGAGTGCACATTGAGATGAAATGTTTTTACAAAATCATTCAGATCAAATTCCATCCACTGGAATTCGCCACTCCCGCTCGGAACCTGTAAATAATTCACCAAACAGCGGTACACATTTTTTACTTCCTCAATGGGTGGAAAGCGAATAGCAGATAAATGATTTAACTCCACCAGATCTCTGTCTTCATACAACAACACGGCATAAGATTTTTTTCCATCTCTCCCGGCACGGCCTGCTTCCTGGTAATAATTTTCCAGGCAATCGGGCAGGTCGTGATGAACAACTATACGTACATCGGCTTTATCAATGCCCATACCGAATGCATTGGTGCAAACCATCACTCTTGTTTGATTGTTCAGCCATGCTTCCTGCCGGTTGCTGCGTTCATCATTGCCCAGCCCTGCATGATAAAAATTGGCTGCTATTTTTTGCAGTTGTAATAGTTGAGCAACTTCCTGTGTCATCTTCCTGCTTTTGCAATACACAATGGCAGAGCCCTGCACATTGTTGAGTATCTGTATAACCTTGTTGATCCTGCTGTCTGCTTTAAATACACTGAAGGAAACATTTGGTCGCAGAAAAGATCCTTTATAAATATGCTGATTACGGAACTGCAGTTGTTTGCAGAGATCGTCCTGCACAAAAGCTGTTGCAGAAGCAGTTACTGCCAGTATGGGAACGCCACGTAATTCTTTTCTGAAGTTGATGATCTTTAAATAAGATGGACGGAAATCATAACCCCATTGACTAATGCAATGTGCTTCATCTACTGCAATCAACTGAACATTCATGCCCGGTAAATATTCCTGGAACAGGTTTGTTTCCAATCGTTCAGGGGAAACGTATAAAAATTTCAGTTGTTCATTCACGCACATTTGCAGAATATCCTTCACCTGTTTAAACGGCATACCTGTGTAAATAGCTGCTGCAGTAATATTTTTCCGGTGCAGACTTTCTACCTGGTCTTTCATTAACGCAATGAGTGGCGAAACCACGATACACATTCCTTCTTTTGCCAAAGTGGGAATTTGGTAACAGATACTTTTACCAGCACCTGTTGGTAACAGGGCCAGTGTGTCATGGCCTGCAAGAACTGATTCAATAATTTGTTGTTGAAGAGGACGGAAGGAATTGTAGCCCCAGTATTGTTGTAATATATCAGATATGTTATGCATGTCGTGAATCGTCAGACGTCAGTCGTAAGTTAGCCTCCGATTAGTTTTGAGAGCATTTGAAAGCATCTTACAATTAATCCTCCTAATTCGGTTAACAACTCTTTTGTTGTGTAGTTTAACTCTACAGCAATATCAAGTGCTGTGTCAACTTCAATCAGTGAACCTCTTGCAATTTCATAAAATCTTTTTCTTTCTGCGAGTGATTTTCTGGAAGAACCCTCTGCAATATTTAAATGTACTGACAAAGCGGCTCTCCTGATTTGCTGAATCATTGCGAATTTCTCATCTGCAGGAAATGGTTTGGTTTCCTTGTAACAAAGTAATGTAATTGTTTTTGAGACCTTAAAAACATCAAGATTAGTGTGTGCTAATTGAAGAAACATAAGCATTTTTCTTACAAGCTAAATAATTTAAAACAATTGAGGAAACATCGTGGCTGCAACTCACCACTGACGATTCACGACTGACGATTCACCTATACCACTTTTTTCACAAACAACCGCACACTGTTGATCGCCAGCACCACGTCGCTCAAGCCCATGACCAATGCACCAAAGGTTGGCGTTAATAAACCAAATGCTGCAACAGGAATGGCAATGATATTATAAAAGAATGCCCAGAATAAATTTTGTTTGATGGTTAAGAATGTGTGCTTTCCCAAACCTAATGAAAGCGGTAAATTTTTTAAACCATGATTCATTAAAACAACGTCGGCCGTTTGCATAGCTACCTGGCTTGCTTCGCTCAATGAAATACCAATTGTTGCTTTTGCCAAAGCTGGGGCATCGTTGATACCATCACCCACCATTGCCGTAGGAGCTATTTTATTTAACCGTTCAATGACTTCTAATTTTTGTTCGGGTGTTTGTTCTGCTATTACTTCATCAATGCCTAATTGTTTGCCAATCAGTTCACTTGTTGTTTTTCGATCGCCACTGAGTAAAATAGTTTTGATATGTTTACTTTTTAAATAATTGACCACACTGATTGCTTCAGCTCTCAATTCATCTTTTACATCTATCCATCCAATCAACACACCATTCTTCAGCACATAAATATTATGTGTTTCATCTGCAGTAACCTTTGATGCTGCTTTATAAGAACCAGCGATCCATTCATCACCTTCTTTTGTAATAGCTTTCATCCCCATTCCTTTGATCTCTTCAATCTTTTGCCAACGGATATCATTGCTCACTTTCCATTCGGAAATGATGCATTTTGCAATGGGATGGTTGGAGTATTTTTCTAATGAATAAGCGATCCGTTTGAATTCAGATTCGTCAATGGTGAGTGGTGAGTCGTGAGTTGGAGTATCATTAATGCTTGATGATTGAAGACCGGCGATTCCCCAATCTGCTATTTCAAACCGGCCTGTTGTTAACGTTCCCGTTTTATCAAACACTACTTGTGTAATATTTTTAAACAGCTCCAGGCTTTTTGCATTGCGGAACAATACACCATTCTTTGCTGCACGACCCAAACCCACTGCAATGGCAGCAGGTGTTGCCAACCCCATTGCACAAGGGCAGGCGATAACCAATACAGCAATACATCGCATCAATGCAGGAGTAAATTCTTTTAAGATGATCCAGTTTGCAGCAAGTGTAACAGCAGCTATTCCCAACACAATGGGAATAAAAATGGCGCTGATCTTATCTGCCATTTGCTGAACAGGTGGTTTTTCACCCTGCGCTTGTTTTACAAGATTCACAATGTTACTTAATACGGAATCTTTTGCAGTTGCCGTAACCTGTGCTTTCACGGTACCATCAACCAACATGCTTCCACCAATCAACAAGTCTTTTTGTTTTTTTGTCAAGGGTAAACTTTCGCCTGTGATGATGGCTTCATTTACTGTTGCATCGCCCCAGAGTACTTTACAATCTGCCGGTATCTGTTCACCGCTTTTAATCAGGATAAGATCTCCCACATGCAGCACACTGTTATCTACAGAAAAAACCTGTTCATGGTGATGATCATCAAATGCAATCATATTGGCCATTACCTTTTGGCTTTTGGCCAAACTGTTTAAGGCACGTTGTGTTTGCTCCACCGAGGCATCTTCTAAATAATTACCTAAAAAAACCAATGTAATAATGGTAGCAGCTGTTTCATAAAACATGTATTGCTCAGCCTGCCCCGTTAAAGTGCCATATAAACTGTAAACAAATGCTGCTGTTGCGCCAACTGCAACCAACACGTTCATATTCGGCATGCCATTGCGGATGCTTTTAATGGCGCTGCGGCCAAAGAAGCTCATACCAATAATATAAACAGGAATACATAAACCTAACTGCACCCATGGATTCATGAGCCAGTGAATGTGAATTATTTTTTCAAACATATGCAGCATCAGCACCAATGTAAACGGTGCACAGATGAGCACATAACGCAGAAATTTATTGATGCTTTTTTTTTCTGTTGGTTTTAATGATACACCATTCTTCTCTGCTACCTGGTAACCTAATGATGAAATGCCTTTCTCCAATTCACCCATTCCATTTCCTTCAGCCACATCAAAACTTACATCACCACTCACCGGGTTTACTTTTACATTTTTCTGCCCTTCTTTTTCCAGGTATTTTGAGATGGTGAGCGCACAATTGCCGCAGGTCATTCCTTCCACTTTCCAATTCACAGTTTCCATACAGCAAAATTACGCAAGAACAGCAAGCCGTTCAATCAATATCTTTGCAACCATTATTCAAATGATCATTCTTGCAAAAGGAATTTACTTTAACGAATATAAAGGATGTTGCCGCTGAATTATGGCAGGAATTACATACCTACAACGTATGGGCTTTTGATGCAGCAATGGGTGCCGGTAAAACAACCTTTATTCATGCCTTGTGCGATGTGTTGGAAGTAACAGATGCAGTAGGAAGCCCCACCTTTTCTATCATCAACCAATACCAGACTGCAAAAGAAAAAATTATTTATCATTTGGATCTGTATCGTATCAAAGATGAAGAAGAAGCTAACCAGGCGGGTGTGGAAGATATCTTGTACAGCGGGGAATTGTGTTTGGTAGAATGGCCGGAGAAAATACCTGCTTTACTACCCGATGATGCTGTTCACCTCAGGATTGAAACGATCAATACCGAAACCAGGAGAATAACAATACAATTTCCAAACTAGTTTTGTATTTTGAGTTCTTTCAAATTGGTATTTTGTAATTTTAAGTTTGCTATTTGCCCAACCGGCTCACAAACCGGAAGGGTTATTCATCCCGTTCATACGGGATTCATTTCTCAAATCAACCGGCAGCGATCGTATGGCTTTATCTAAACCAATAGTAAGTGCTTCGTTTAACTACGAAACGTTAGAAGAAAAACTTGATATCAAACCAAAAGGCGCTCAACTTTTTATAGGCATTCCTAAGGAACAAATGTTCCAGGAAAACCGGATTGCCCTTACTCCCGATGCCGTGAATGTATTGGTGAGTAACGGTCACCGTGTAATGATAGAATATCTCGCCGGTGAAGGTTCGCATTTTACTGATAAAGATTATAGTGAAGCCGGAGCAAAGATTGCCTACGACCGAAAAGAAGTGTATCAGTGTGATGTACTCATCAAATCGGCACCGGTTGGTGAACAGGAACTGGAACTGTTAAAACACGGGCAAACCATTATTTCTCCTATTCACCTTGCAGTGATGCAAGCAGGGATATTAGAAACCATGATGGAGAAAAGAATAACCGCACTTTCATTTGAGAATTTAAAAGATGATTCAGGTAACAACCCCATTGTGCGAAGTATGAGTGAAATTGCTGGCAGTGCTGTGATGCTCATTGCCGGGCAATATTTAAGTAGTTTCAATAATGGGAAAGGTGTTTTGCTGGGTGGAATCAGTGGCATTCCGCCAACAAAAGTCATCATCATCGGTGCAGGTATTGTGGGTGAGTATGCAGCCCGCACAGCATTGGCTATGGGTGGCAGTGTAAAAGTGTTTGATAATAATATTTATAAATTAAAACGGATGCAGACTGCGATCGGTCATCGTATGTGGACCTCCGTTATTGAACCCAAGATTCTATCGAAGCAATTAAAAACCTGCGATGTGGCAGTAGGCGCATTATCCTCTATAGGCGGTGCAAGAAGCCCCATTGTTGTGAGTGAAGAAATGGTAGCGGCCATGCGAACAGGTAGTGTGATTGTGGATGTAAGTATTGATCGTGGCGGTTGTTTTGAGACCAGCGAAGTAACCAGTCATGAAAGCCCCATCTTTCTTAAACATGGAGTCATCCATTATTGTGTGCCGAATATTCCCAGTGGGTTTGCACGAACCGCTTCTACAGCTATCAGTAATGTGTTGATGCCGTTGTTACTTGAGATTGCGGATGAAGGTGGATTAGAAAAATTACTCTGGCATAAATTCAATATCCGCAATGGCATCTATCTCTTTAAAGGGTCACTCACCAATTTTTATTTAAGTCAACGTTTTGATTTGAAGTACACCGATTTGAATTTGCTGATTGCAAGCAGGGGATAGTAATTTGGAAAATTAAGGATTTGGAAATACAACTCTTGCAGTAAGAGTAACCAAATCGTAAATTTTGATTTTCTTTATTAAGAAGATGAAAGCTTGCTGAAGATTAAACAATTACACTGCCTAAGCTCCGCAGGAGCATCCTGTTTATAACAAAATAACAAAAGGAGTTTTGGCTCCGTAGGAGCCGCCTGAAATAAAAACCTTTTTAAATGGCAAATACTTTCTCTCAAATTTATCTTCAATTTGTTTTTGCTGTCAAGTATCGGCAAAGCCTTATTCCGAGAGAACATAAGGAAGAATTACATAAGTATATGACTGCCCTTGTACAAAATCGAAAAGCCAAAATGATTGCAGTTCATTGTATGCCCGATCATGCTCATTTATTTGTTGGATTCAAACCGGTGATCTCTATTTCAGATTTTGTGAAGGAACTAAAAGTGGAGAGCAATTTGTTTCTCAACGGGCAATCCTGGATGGAGAAGAAGTTCAGCTGGCAGGAAGGATATGGTGTTTTTTCATATGGCCATTCGCAGATTGATACCGTTGCGAAATACGTAATGAACCAGGAACAACATCATCAGCAGAAAACATTTAGGCAGGAGTATCTTGAGTTCTTAGATAAATTTCAAATCCCGTTTGAAGAAAAATATTTGTTTGATTTTTTATGAGACAACAGGGGGCTCCTACGGAGCCGAACCCATTCATAGGTCCGTTAGAAACAGGATGCTCCTTAGGAGCAATTAAAACAATTGTATTCTTCAGAAAGTAAATAATCTCAATTTTTATAATCAGCAATACTTATTTTGTAATTACAGAATTGATATTCCTGTTCATCATTACTGCTTACAATTACTAACCGGTTTGCACAATAATCATTGATGAGACGATGATATAAAGAAATGCCATCTGCATCCAGGTTGGTACAAGGTTCATCCAGCAGCACAACAGGTACATCACTTAAAATAGCCTGGGCAAGTTTTACACGTTGTTTCATGCCACTGCTGAAATTGCGTATTTGTTTATCTCTTGCATTATCCAGTCGCAACAAAGAAATAAGATCAGTTTGTGAAAGTGAAGAAAGAAATGGCTTGAAGGATTGATGAAAGGCCAGGAATTCAAGCAAGGTCATTTCTTCGGGCAGTTCCAGGTAAGGTGCAGTAATGCAGAGATGTTGATGATGTTTATCAGTTGCTATTGTTGCATCGGCTGTTTGCATTTCAATTATTCCTTCGCTATGTTGTACAGCACCTGCAATAACCTGCAATAAAGTTGATTTGCCTGAGCCGTTGTTGCCGGTGATGGCATAAGCATTGGCATTATTAAATTCGTAAGTGAAGTGACGAAAGATCCATTCCCTGTTGTATCGCTTACCGGCATCAGAAAGCAATATCTTCATCAGCATTGTTTTTAGAATGACGTTTAATAATGCCGATCTCTGATTTTTTAATAAAATTAAGAATCTCATCTCTTGCCTCAGTTACGGGCAGCATACTTTCAATGAGTTCCACAGCTTTTGAAACAATGTGTTTTTCTACAAAAAGAATATGATAGAGTTTGAAAATTTCTTCAATGGTTTGTTTATTGTAACCTCTTCTGCTTAACCCAACATTATTAATACCTACATAACTCAAAGGTTCTCTTGCTGCCTTTACAAATGGTGGCACATCTTTGCGGATAGCACTCATGCCTGCAATATAGGTATGACGACCTACATGCGTAAACTGGTGTGCCGCACTCATGCCTCCTATAATAGCGTAGTCGTCAACCGTAACATGGCCGGCTAACTGAACAGAGTTAGCAAGAATTACATTGTTGCCAACAATACAATCATGCGCCACATGCGCATACGCCATGATGAGACAATTGTTACCAACTTTGGTTGTATTCTTATGTGTAGTACCACGATGAATGGTTACACATTCACGGATGGTTGTGTTATCGCCAATTTCAGCTAAGGTATATTCACCTTTGTATTTCAAATCCTGGGGCACAGCTCCAATTACAGCACCCGGAAATATTTTGCAGTTCTTGCCAATTCTTGAACTGGAGAAAACAGTTACATTACTCATTACATGTGTTCCATCACCAATAACTACATCATCATGAATAACAGTAAATGGATCAATGGTAACATTTGTTCCTATCTGAGCATTGGGGTGAATATGAGCGAGGTTACTAATCATTCTTTGGTCGTTTTACAATTTGAGCAGTGAGATCACCTTCGCAAACCACT
The DNA here is from genome assembly GCA_046593655.1 of Lacibacter sp. GTDB lineage: Bacteria > Bacteroidota > Bacteroidia > Chitinophagales > Chitinophagaceae > Lacibacter. The sequence continues at coordinate 12,014 of JBKJNM010000199.1, forward strand.
TTGCTGCCCACAAAGATGGTTCCCCTCATTTCAACAATACCACGCCTGATGGGATTCTTTAATTCCATCTTTAAAATTAAGGTATCACCCGGTACAACTTTTTGTTTGAATTTACAGTTGTCTACTTTGAGGAAGTAAGTATCATATTTATCTTCTGTATTCTTGGGAATAGCCAATAAGCCACCACATTGAGCCAACGCTTCAATCTGCAAAACACCGGGCATAACGTAATTGCCCGGAAAGTGTCCTTGAAAATAAGGCTCATTGTAGGTTACATTTTTTACACCAACAATATAGGTATCGGTGAGATCAATAATTTTATCCACTAATAAAAAAGGATAGCGATGCGGTAATATTTTTTCAATAGCCGTTACATCATGCACCGGTACTTTTTCAGGAAAGTAGGGCGGCACATTTACTTTGAAACGATTCTTTTTGATATGCTCTTTGATCTTTTTGGCAAACTCTACATTGCTTGCATGGCCTGGACGGTTGGCAATAATATGTGCTTTAAAAGGCATACCAACTAAAGCTAAATCACCAACAAGATCCAGCAACTTATGTCGTGCGGGTTCATTGGGGAACCGGAGCTGGAGATTATTTAAATAACCTTCGCTGGTAATGGCAAACTTCTTTTTGCCGAATGATTTTGATAAGCTTTCAAGTTGTTCATCACTTACCGGTTTATCAACCACCACAATGGCATTGTTTAGATCGCCACCTTTAATGAGGTTATTTTTTAACAGATATTCCAATTCATGAAAGAATGAAAAAGTGCGGCAGGGAGCAACTTCTGTATTAAACTCACTTACATTGCTTAACTGCGCATGCTGGGTACCGAGTACAGGGGAATTAAAATCAATGAGTGTATTGATGCGGTATTCGGTGGATGGCATGGCAACCATTTCTACTTTCTTGTTTTCATCAAGGAAGTAAATGTTGTGCTCAATATTATACCAAACCTTAATGGCATCTTGTTTCTTCTTTCCTGCTTTTTCCAATGCTTCTACAAAAGGTCTTGAACTTCCATCGAGAATAGGAATTTCCGGACCATCAATCTTTACAATGGCATTGTCAATTTCGCAACCAACAAAAGCCGCCAGCAAATGCTCTACTGTATTTACAGTTGCCCCATTATTTGAAAGGGTTGTGCTCCTGTTGGTTTCAACAACAAAATCCACATCAGCCTTTACTGTTGGCTGATTTTGTAAGTCAGTCCGTTGAAAAACAATACCTGTATTTGGTTCTGCAGGCTCAATAATCATCGTAACCGATTGACCTGTATGAATACCTACGCCTGAAATGGTAATGGTTTCTGCAAGTGTATGTTGGTTGGTACTGCTGCTGCCGTTACTGCTGCTCATAGGGCACGAAAGTAGTAAAAAGCGGCAAATGAGGAGGTATTCGTAAATAAAAGAAGGACGAAAACAACTAAATACTTTCTTTCTCAGCCAACAAATGTTTAATCAGCAGCTCCAGTTCTGCAATGCGTCTTTCCATTTCGGGGAGATTACGGAAAATGGCCTGGCTGCGGAGTGTGCTGGTATAATCAAAAGCAGGAGAACCTGTAACCACACTGTTGGGCACTTTCAGCGATTTACTTACACCGCTTTGAGCATTGATGCGGCTGCCATCAGCAATGCTGATATGGCCAACAATTCCAACCTGCCCACCAATCATTACCCGGTTACCCACTTTAGTGCTTCCGCTAACACCACTTTGGGCAGCAATCACGGTATAGCTGCCTATCTCTACATTGTGTGCTATCTGAATAAGGTTGTCAAGCTTGGCACCTTTATGAATAATGGTTGATCCCATGGTGGCCCTGTCGATACAACTATTGGAACCAATTTCCACTTCATCTTCCACCACCACGTTGCCAATTTGAGGCACTTTTTTGTATGATCCGTCGGGCTGTGGTGCAAAGCCAAACCCATCACCACCCAATACTGTTCCGGCATGAATGATCACTTTATTACCAACCACACAATCATGATAGATCTTTACACCTGGATGAAGAATACAATCATCGCCAACAGTTACATTATTGCCTAAGAAGCAATGAGGGTATACTTTTACATTCTTGCCCAGCTTTACATTTTCACCAACATATGTAAAGGCTCCAACAAAAACATTTTCTCCAAGAATGGCATTCTTTGCTACAAAGGATGGTTCCTGCACACCTACCATTTTTTGCTCCATGAGCTGTTCATATGTTTGGAGCAAGGTGGCAAAAGCACTATAGGCATCGGGTACCCGAATAAGTGTTGCGGTAAGTGATTGTCTTAATTCTAAAGTTTCGTTGATAATGAGAACAGAGGCCCCTGTTGTATATAAATAATCTTCATATTTTGGATTGGCTAAAAAAGATAGTTGTCCGGCAACTGCTTCTTCAATCTTATTGAAAGAACTAACTGTTGCGTTCGGGTCACCTTCTACTGTTCCTTTAATGATGAGTGCGATTTGAGAGGCCGAAAACTCCATGTATGCTGGCTTGATTTTTAAAGTTACTTTCAAAAACGCTTCGAAACAATCTTTTATGATGCCTTTTGTCCACTTTTAACGAATAGAAGGGTAACAAAGGTAAAATTTCTTATTGGGGCTGTCAATCGTTTTATGTATAAGCGCATACTCAATGGTAGAGATATCCTTTATAGTGCCATCTTTCAACAGAATATGAATTCGTTCATTTCCCGGATTGTACATTCTGTTTTCAGCAATCCCATTAAATACAAAGAAAGAAACCTCATCAGCAGTTATAGACAAGTGTTCCTGCACTTTATGTTGCATAGCTTCTATTTCTTTTTTATCAAAGGGTTGCATTTGCAGTTTTGTTTTAAGCATGGTTCTGTTCAATAACCATTGGCTTAAAGTACTCAAAACTTTATCAGGATGATGTCTCCATTTTTTGATGGAAGCCAGGATATCATAATCGTCCATTTCACAAAATTTATCCAGGTTGGTTTTAATAAATTGTGATGCATGGGTAGTTCTTAAAAACTCATCCAATACTGGGGAAGATGAAAAAGCACCCGGTTCCTGCTTGGCCAGCATTCTTGCTCTTTCCAGAATTTTAACCAACATGTTTTCTGCACTTAGCACGGTTTTGTGGAGGTACACCTGCCAGTACATTAATCTCCTTGCAACAAGAAATTTTTCCACGGAATAAACACCCTTTTCTTCAACAACTAATTCGTTGTTATGAACAGTAAGCATTTTAATGATACGATCGTACCCGATAACACCCTCACTTACACCACTGAAATAACTGTCACGGGTGAGGTAATCCATCCTGTCAACATCCAACTGGCTGCTGATGAGCTGATGTAAAAACTGTTTGGGATAGGTTCCTTTAAAAATGGAAAGAGCGAGATCGAGTGCTCCATTGAATTCTTTGTTGAGATGTTCAAAAATTAGCAGGGAAATTTCTTCGTGATGTACATCTTCAATCAACACATGTTCAAGTGCATGACTAAAAGGCCCATGGCCCACATCGTGGAGTAAGATAGCCAGTTTTGCTGCCTGATCTTCTTCGGCAGTAATTTCAATGCCCTTCCCTTTAAGTTCATTTAAAGCCATGCGCATTAAATGATAAGCACCCATGCTGTGGTGCAGTCTTGAATGCACAGCACCCGGATACACCAGATGTGCCAAGGCCATTTGATGAATGCGGCGCAAACGTTGATAAAATGGGTGTGATAAAACCCGGTAGATCAGCTCATCATCAAAGGTTATAAAACCGTATACCGGATCGTTGACTATTTTTCTGAACTTCATTTTTTTTGAACTGTTAAAATATCAATCGGGCAAGGGTGCAAAGGTAATGGCTTGTGCCTTGAAACTTGTACCTTGAGCCCTTAACTTTCGTTTTAAATAAATAAGCATGGCATTAGCAAAAATTCTTTGGGTAGATGATGAAATTGAAAGTCTTCAATCGCAGAAACTGTTTTTAGAAAGCAAGGGCTACGAGGTGCATACATTAACCAATGGTTTTGATGCGATTGATTATGTAAAAGAAAATCCTGTTGACGTAGTGTTGATGGATGAAAGTATGCCCGGCATAACTGGCTTAGAAACATTGACCAAGATCAAGGAAGTAAACCAATCAATACCGGTTGTACTCATCACCAAAAATGAAACAGAAAACCTGATGGATGATGCCATTGGTTCGCAGATTAGTGATTATCTTATCAAACCGGTCAATCCCAACCAGGTATTGCTGAGCTTAAAAAAGATCATTGATAACAAACGGTTGGTTTCAGAAAAAACAACATCGGCTTACCAGCAACAGTTCCGCAATTTATTCATGGCGTTGAACAGCAATCCCAATTATAATGAGTGGATGGAGATTTATAAAAAATTAGTGTACTGGGAACTGGAAATGAGCAAGGCCGACAGTCCTGAAATGAGTGAAGTACTGCAAACACAAAAAAGTGAAGCCAACAACGAGTTCTTCAAATACATTTCAAAGAACTATTTACAATGGTTAAAACCAAAAGCAACGGAGGCTCCTATCATGAGCCACACCTTGCTACAGTACAAAGTATTACCTCACCTCGAAAAAGGCACTCCTTTGTTTTTTATATTGATTGATAATTTAAGATTTGATCAATGGAAAGCCATTCAGCCCATTTTTGCTGAAAGCTTCCGCATAATAGAAGAGGAATCATTTTATTCTATACTGCCTACTGCTACTCAATATTGCCGCAATGCCATCTTTAGCGGATTACTGCCGGTTGATATTGAAAAGAAATTTCCGCAGCAATGGAAGAATGATCATGAAGAAGGTGGCAAAAATCTGCATGAAGAGGAATTCTTCCGTGCACAATTAAAACGGCTTGGAAAAACTGATCTCAAAGCATCATTTACAAAAGTGGTGAACCACCAGGCAGGGCAGGACCTGGTTAATAATATTCACAATCTCATGCAAAACGATATTAATGTCATCGTTTATAATTTTGTAGATATGCTCAGCCATGCACGTACGGAAATGGAGGTGTTGAAAGAACTGGCCAATGATGAAAAAAGTTATCGCAGTATTACCGTCAGTTGGTTTGAACATTCGCCTTTATACCAGGCACTGAAAAAAATTGTTGATAAAAAGATCAATATTGTGATGGCAACTGATCATGGAAGTATAAGAGTTCAAAAACCAGCAAAGGTGATTGGTGATAAAGAAACCACCACTAATATCCGTTACAAACACGGACGTAACCTCAATTTTGATCCAAAAGATGTGTTATCGTTCCGTGATCCTGGTGAAGCGGGGTTGCCTGTGCCGAACATCAATTCATCTTTCATTTTTGCAAGAGAAGATGTTTATCTATGCTATCCCAACAACTATAATTACTATGCAAATTATTACCGCAATACATTTCAGCATGGGGGAGTGAGTTTGGAAGAAATGATCATACCCGTTGTGCGGATGACGAGTAAGTAAAAATAAAACTGAGAATTGGGAAGGAGCTGTGGAAAAATCATTCAGGTGATTTAATAAACTCAGCTCCACTACCGATAAATTTGCTGTGATGAAATACAATCAATCAACGTTAGATAAGTTAGAAGCCATTTTAGAGGAAAGCGGCTATGTGGTGCGTTATGAAAGGGGTAATTTTCAAAGTGGTTATTGCATACTTGAAGAACGGAAGGTGGTAGTGCTCAACAAATTCCTGTTGCTTGAAAGCCGTATCAGTACTGTAATGGATCTTATTCCACAAGTAAACATCTCTTACGATGCATTAACTGCCGAATCGCAAAAGTTATACGATGAGGTTACGGCTATGGCAGCAACAAAAGAAACAGAGGAATAAAAATGTTTAATGACCAATGAGAAAGTGAATGTGTTTAGTTCACTTCCTCATTTTTTATTTCTAATTTCTTATTTCATATTTTTAAACAGTGAGCTATCCTCCCATTAAAATAACTTTTCTCGGCACAGGCACCAGCAGCGGTGTTCCTATGATAGGATGTGAATGTGAAGTTTGTTCCTCCACCAATAAAAAAGACAAAAGGTTACGCAGCAGTATTATGGTGGAGTCGCCCCAGGCTACCATTATTATTGATACTACTCCCGACTTCCGTTACCAGATGTTACGACTGGGTATAAAGAAGGTTGATGCTATTCTTTTTACACATCCGCACAAAGATCATATTGCAGGATTGGATGATGTAAGGGCATTTAATTTTTTTACTAAAAAACCCGTGGAAGTATATGCCAACTATTTAACAGAAGAGGCACTACGCAGGGATTTTTATTATGCTTTTTCCGATACCAAGTATCCCGGAGTGCCTGAAATCAATATCAATACCATTACAACCGAATCATTTATTGTAAATGATCTGTTGATTGAACCGATCCTTGTATGGCATTTAAAAATGCCTGTATTAGGATTTCGATTGGGTCCTTTTACTTATATCACCGATGCCAACCACATTGAAGAAGAGGAGAAAAAAAAAATAAGGGGAAGTAAGGCCATGGTGTTGAATGCACTGCGCATAGAAGAACATATCTCTCACTATAATCTGGAACAGGCAGTAGCATTGGTAAAAGAACTGCAGGTTCCTGAAGCCTACTTCACACATATCAGTCACCAGTTAGGACTGCACGGTGTAATTGAAAATGATTTACCAGAGGGCATCCATTTAGGATATGATGGTTTAATACTTCAGCTTTAAAAATCAAGACATCCATACCCGCTTTGTTGTATTTCATTTCAATTTTTTAGCTGTTATTTTTATGTATGCAGTTTACCCAACGCAAATGGATCAGGGATTACTTTGTCTTTTCACAAAAAGAAAGACGTGCAGTAATTGTTTTAGGTGCGTTGGCTATACTCTTTGCACTGTTACCAGCTTTATTTCCTTTTTTGGTAAAAGATGAAATAGAATTGGTGGTTGATACAGCTACACAACAACAACTGGCCCGGTTAAAAGTGATGCCCGAAGCTAGGGAATACAGGAAAGATGAAGAACAATCTGATCAGTTGTATGAACCTAAATACCCGCACTTTAAGAAAAAAGAAAGCAGCATGATTGCAGGAGAATTATTTTATTTCAATCCTAATACTGCGAGTGCTGAAGATTTTCAACGTCTTGGTTTAAGAGAAAAAACGATTCAAACAATTTTGAACTACCGCAGCAAAGGCGGCAGGTTTTATAAAGCAGATGACCTTGAACGCATTTATGGGTTGCGGCATGAAGAGTTTGAACGATTGTTTCCTTACGTTCAAATAGAAACAAAAACAACAGTACCAAAAGAAACTGCTGGCTTTACTTCCTCTTCAACAAGTAAATCTGAAATCAAAGAAACAGAAAACTTTGTTATTGATATTAACTCAGCCGATACAACCGAATGGAAAAAGCTAAAAGGTATAGGCAGCAAATTATCACAACGGATCGTCAACTTTCGTTCAAAACTTGGAGGTTTTGTTACTGTTGACCAGGTAGCCGAAACATTTGGTTTGCCCGATTCTACATTTCAAAAAATAAAACCCCAACTGCAGTTCAGTGAAACGGGTATTAAAAGAATCAATCTTAATACAGCTACCATTGATGATCTCAAAGCCCACCCCTATATCAAATACGCTCTGGCCAATGCAATTGTACAATACAGGGCTGAACATGGAAATTTCAAAGCTGTATCTGAACTGCAAAAGCTAGGGGCCATTGATGAAGTTTTATTCAAAAAAATTGCTCCTTACCTGGTGGCAGAGTAGGGAAATAATTTTTTACTTCGCTAACATATGTTAGCGAATCTCCTATATTTGCATTGCCGTTTCGATTGATTGCTATGTGTAACACGGTTGAGTCATGGTACTGCAATGTAGGTCAGTTCATGGCTCAACTTATTTTAAACCCTTCTGCAAAACATGTGATGGGTTTATTACTTACATTAATTTTTGATACACATTTAAACAGGTTTTATGAATTTTGAGCAGGATGAAGTAACCACACAGGTAGCACAGGTAGCCAGAGATTTTGCCAGCAAGTTTATTAAGCCACATGTAATGGAATGGGACGAGCCACAGCATTTCCCCAAAGAAGTAATGCATGAAATGGGTAAGCTGGGATTGATGGGTATTTTTGTTCCTGAACAATATGGTGGCAGTGGGTTTGGTTATCATGAATATGTTGCAGCTATTGTAGAAGTAGCGAAAGTGTGCGGTTCAATTGGGTTAAGCCTGGCTGCTCATAATTCATTGTGCACAGGTCATATTTTGTATTGTGCCAATGAAGAGCAAAAGAAAAAATATTTACCAAAATTGGCGGGAGGTGAATGGATCGGAGCATGGGGATTAACAGAGCCGAACACCGGCAGTGATGCAGGTAATATGCAAACCACGGCAGTTAAAGATGGAGATGATTGGATATTAAATGGAACTAAATCCTGGATCACTCATGGTATTAGTGCAGATATTGCCGTAGTGATTGCAAGAACTGGTGAACCAAGAACAAGCAGCAACTCAACTTCGTTTATTCTAGAAAGAGGAACAGCAGGATTTAAAGCCGGCAAGAAAGAAAACAAATTGGGTATGCGTGCAAGTGAAACAGCCGAAATGATTTTCGATAACTGTCGCATTCCGGATGCAAACAGGATGGGGGCAGTAGGCGATGGGTTCAGGCAGGCGTTAAAGATATTGGATGGAGGGCGTATTTCGATTGCAGCTTTATCATTGGGCATAGCAAAAGGTGCATATGAAGCTGCATTGCAATATTCGCAGGAGCGTTACCAGTTTGATCAGCCTATATCCAGCTTCCAGGGTATTTCTTTTAAACTGGCCGATATGGCTACTGAAATTGCAGCAGCCGAATTATTGATCATGAAAGCAGCCGATTTGAAGAACCGTGGCGAGAAGGTAACAGAAGCTGGGGCAATGGCGAAATATTATGCCAGTGAAATAGCCGTGAAAACAAGTAATGATGCCGTGCAAATCTTTGGCGGATATGGATACACGAAAGATTTTCCGGTTGAAAAATATTACCGTGATTCAAAACTTTGTACAATAGGGGAAGGCACCAGTGAAATACAGAAAATAGTTATTGCAAGAGAGATATTGAAATAAACTATTTGCTTTTTTTAAATATGCTTTATATTTGTAAAGTATAAATATATTTTATGGCAACATTTACCAGTACTCTTCCCAATTCCCTTCTTGATGATTTAAATCAAAAGGCAAATGAACTGGGCTTGCCAAAAAACAAGCTGATTGAAAAAGCCCTAATCCTTTATTTTAGCCACCTCAACAAAGCAAGTTATATACGTTCCTATAAAAGAATGGAAGAAGATGCCGATCTACTCACAATAGCTGAGGAGGGTATGGAAGATTATTTACGCCAAATTCGTGATGAAGATGCAGCAGGGTGAAATTTGGTATGCTAATTTAAATCCATCGAAAGGCAATGAACAGACAGGCTACAGGCCGGTAGTTATAGTTAGTGGCAACCTAATGAACAAATACCTCAAAATTGTAATTTGCTGCCCACTCACAACAAAGATTAAAAATTACAAAGGCAATATTGTTCTGGAACCAAATAGAGAAAACAATTTGTTGCAAACTTCAGAGGTACTTACATTTCACATTCGCTCCTTGGCAAAGGAAAGATTGCAAAAGAAACTGGGAACAATTACAAAAGATGAAGTTGAAAAATTGAAATTGCACCTCAACGAAATATTAACTTATTAATCCTCATTTTATTCATCACGCTCATTTTGCGGGTGAGGTAATACCGATGAAACAACTCCATCGCTTCATTAAGAGACAGCCCCAATGCTTTTACACATCTCTCAAACTTAGCTTCACTTATTTCTTTTTGCCTGAAAAGTTTTTAAACAGCCCTTTTGCGAAATATTCAGTTCTGCTGCAATAGACCTTTGCTTTCCGTGTGTAATTCTGCTGATGAGTTTAAAATGTTGACCACTGATTTTTTTCATAGTCAGATTTTGGTGTTGCAAAACATCTTCTTTTTAAGTGAAAAAAATACTACAAAGCGGGTATTATAAATTGTAAAATTATTTTTTTTTAACATTTTTCCGAACATAGTTGAAAAATATTACCGTGATTCAAAACTTTGTACAATAGGAGAAGGTACCAGTGAAATAAAGAATATTTTGATAGCGAGGGAGGTGTTGAAATAAATTTGTTCAGCATGAGAAAGACAATCGTTTCAATTTTGAAGCGGCTTTTTGTTTTCATCAATCCAAAAAATCATCTTCCTCTTTCTTTCCATACTTACTAAAAAGCCCGTCAATAGCGCTGCCAAAAAGGGGAAATTTTTCTTTGGTGAAATTCTTAATTACATCAATTGCTTTGTAGGCTTGTTCTTCTGTTAATCCTGCTGCCATTAAACGTTCAATTAAATCCTGCATAGAAATAGTTTAAAGTTATATCAAGAGAGTTTATACATTCGTCCAAATTTATCGGGTATATACCGACAGACATTGAATATCTACTCATTGTTATTGGACTATTTAATTTGTCTCTTCGGTATTTCACCTACAAAGTTAACGAAATACAATGTGGCGATTAAGGCAAATAAAAAACCTGTTGAAAAATCAACAGGTTGAATATCGTACATCTAACATCTTACATCATTATGCTACTTTCAGCATACTCAACTTACTCTTATCAAATTTGTGCATTGCATATTCAAGTGAAAGATGAAATTTCTTTTCATCGCTTCCCGGCAAATCAAACATGGCATCGGTTAAAATGCTTTCGCAAATGCTGCGTAAACCTCTTGCGCCTAATTTATATTCCATGGCTTTGGTTACCATAAAATCATAAACCTCATCATCAATCGTTAACTCAATGCCTTCTATCTCAAATAATTTATGATATTGTTTAATGAGGGCATTGCGGGGAACAGTTAAAATCTGGCGTAATGTTTCTGCATCCAATGGATCAAGATGTGTTACAACAGGTAAACGTCCCAGCAACTCCGGAATCAACCCAAATGATTTCAGATCCTGTGCATTTACATACTTCAGCAGGTTTTTCTTCATGTGCTCCTGCTCTTCTTTGTTTACATTAAAGCCAATAGCGTTTGTATTTACACGACGTGCAATCACTTTATCAATACCATCAAATGCGCCTCCGCAGATGAACAGGATATTTTGTGTGTTGATCTTGATGAGTTTTTGCTCCGGGTGTTTTCTTCCCCCTTGCGGTGGAACAAGCACTTCCGTTCCTTCCAATAATTTCAGCATACCTTGTTGCACACCCTCACCGCTCACATCTCTTGTAATAGATGGATTATCACCCTTACGTGCTATCTTATCAATTTCATCGATGTAAACAATTCCTTTTTCCGCCGCTGCAATATCATAATTACAAACCTGTAACAAACGTGTAAGAATACTTTCCACGTCTTCACCTACATAACCGGCTTCAGTAAATACTGTTGCATCCACAATGGCGAACGGAACATTCAGTAAACGTGCAATGGTTTTAGCCAGCAGAGTTTTACCCGTACCTGTTTCGCCCACCATAACAATATTGCTTTTTTCAATTTCAATTTCGCTTTCTGTTTTTTGCTTTAAACGTTTATAATGATTGTAAACGGCAACCGCTAACACTTTCTTGGCTTCATCCTGGCCAATGATATATTCATCTAAAAACCGTTTGATTTCGATTGGTTTTTTTACATTCAGTTTAAAGTTGGATGATGTTGTGTCATTACGCAGCAATAATTCCTGCGCAATAATTTCTTGTGCATGTTCAACACAATTTTCGCAGATATGACCTTCTTGTCCTGCAATTAAAATTTTCACTTCGTCCCTGCTTCTGCCGCAAAATGAACAATGCAACATGTTGTTTTTCGCCATGTGTAATGGATTTATTAAAATGGCCTGCATTTGCACACCATCAGCAAAGATAATAAAGGTTTTTTAAGGAGGTAGATTAATTAAAAAGGGATGCAGCAAACCCTTGCTGCATCCCTTTCCTGATGGATTTACCCAATTAAATTAAAGTTTATCGAGAATGCCATCAACAATGCCATAATTGACTGCTTCTTTGGCATCCATCCAGTAATCACGGTCAAAGTCTTTGAGCACCTGTTCAAATGTTTTGCCACAGTTATTTGCCAGAATTTGAGCGCCCAGCTCTTTGGTTTTGGCAATTTGATGAGCAAGAATTTCAAGATCGGCACTGGTGCCCTGTGCGCCACCAATACTTGGCTGATGAATCATTACTTCACCATGCGGAAAAATATAACGCTTGCCTTTAGTGCCACCACTTAACAGGATTGAACCCATTGATGCTGCCATGCCCATACAAATCGTACTTACCGGCGAACTGATCATTTGCATGGTATCATAAATCACCATACCACTTGTTACCACACCACCGGGGCTGTTGATATACAGTTTAATTTCTTCGCCGGGTTTTACAGCCTCTAAATACAATAACTTATTAACGATTTCTTTTGCAGAGTTATCATGTACTACACCCCAGAAAAAAACTTTACGTTGTTCAAGAAACTTTTTATTGTAAGGACCAAAAGCCGCAGCGGTAAAATTCTCTAATGGATTTTCTTTTGGTTCTTCTTCTTCCTCTTCAAAGCGAACAGGAAATGTTGAATTATGATGGTACATTGTTGTTACTGTTTAATGGTTTAGCTTTCTTTTGTTTTTCTTGGATTCATCAATAATACTTCATCTACCAATCCATAGTCTTTTGCTTCACTTGCCGTCATCCAGAAATCACGGTCGCTGTCTTCTTTTACTTTATCAATGGTTTGACCGCTGTGATAAGCAATGATCTCATACAACTCAATCTTGAGTTTTTTTACTTCGTTTACCATGATCAGGATATCAGTTGCTTGCCCGCCTGCACCACCATAAGGTTGATGCAGCATAACCCTTGAATGTTTTAGTGCAGTACGTTTTCCGTTGGTACCTGCACACATGAGCACTGCACCCATACTGGCTGCAATACCAATAGTGATGGTACTTACATCAGGCGTGATGTATTGCATTGTATCATAAATGCCAAGACCTGCATAAATACTTCCACCCGGGCTGTTAATGTACATTTGAATATCTCTTGTACGATCTGTACTTTCTAAAAACAACAACTGTGCTGTTACAATGTTTGCTACATAATCATTGATAGGTTCGCCCATAAAAATAATACGATCCATCATTAACCTGGAGAACACATCCATACTTGCTACATTCAACGGTCGCTCTTCAATAATATAAGGCGTAAGATTGGATGGGCTGAACTGGGTTTGATAATTGTGCAACGTGGCGCCGGAAATTCCACGGTGTTTAACGGCGTATTTTTCAAATTCTTTATTGAAATCCATAATCTTTTTTTTTCCGGTTTGAAGTTAAGGGAATATCATTTGGAACAGAAATATTTTCAAATATCATGCAAAGCATCAAAGCAGGACAATAAGGCAGGAATGCTTGTTCTCAGTTTGTAGTTTGTAGTTTTTAGTTCTCTTTGTTCGGTTATAATGACAAATATCCAATCTTTTACAAGTGATTGTAAATAAAAATCCCGCCAATAACTTAGCGGGACTGTATGTATTTACCTCGTACTTCTAATATAGTACCTGGTATATGATTAATGATGCTGATGCTGATGTTCTTCATTCATTTTGATGAATTCTTCAGAGCTTACTACTTTTTCATTTTTTTGAATCTGTTGTTCAGCCCAGTTGAATACTTTTTCGGTAACAAGCCGGCGATAAGTACTGTCAACCTGTTGTTCGTCTTTCATTAAACCATCAACATACTGATCGAGCCATTCAACATTTCCTTGAGCAAGGTTCATGCCTCCAAAATAACTCAATACCTGTTGCTTCATGCTTTCCTTCAATTCTTCAGGAGTTACTTCAAGATTATTTTCTTTGATGATCCTGTCTGTGATTAGTGTCCATCTTAATTGTGTATTGAAGGTTGGATATTCAGCCTCTATCTGCTCAGGTGATTTAGGTCCCTGAGCTGCATTTGCAGGATCAGTTGATGATGCCAGCCATTTTTTCAAAAAACTTTCCGGCAATTCCATTTTAATATCATCCAATAACACATGATACAAGTGATGTTGCAACTGGTTGCTGCTTTGTTTATCCCAGTATGCCTGGATGTCTGCTTCAATGGCAGCAAGGAATTCAGCTTCCGTTTTAATGTCTTTTAAAGGAAGTGCTTCTTTAAAGAACTCTTCACTCATTTCCCTTTTTTCAATTAAACCAACTTTGGTTATTGTTAGTTTAAATAACTTATCAGCTGCATCAGGAATATCTTTTAATCTGAGGTCTTCAATTACCCAGCTACGTTCTTTTTCTTCAAAGGCATCTTTCAGATGAACAACAAGGCTGTCATCTTTTTTTAAACCTTGCAGTTTTTTGCGATAAGCTTCTGTAAAATATTTTACTAAAAGAGAGTTGTCTTTTTTTAATCCACCTTCAACAACATTGCCATCAGCACTAATTTCTTCAAAGCTGAGGTTTAATACATTGTCGTCGCTGCTAATTGTTTCAGGCTCGGTCATTTTGCCAAAACGGTTTTGCAAACGCTCAACCTCTTCGTTCACCATGGCAGTTGTAGCCTTTACTTTATAGTAAGGAGATTTAATATTACCGAGGTTGATTTCAAAAACAGGTTTTAACCCAACTTCAAAATCAAAGCTGTAATCGGCAGGGTTCTCCATATTAGGTTTAAACTCGCCGTTGAATAAAGGTAGAGGTTGGGCAAAAATGTCGAGCTTTTCATTTGCCAGGTAATCGTTCAAACCTTTTTCAATATTGCGGATTACTTCTTCTGTAAAAATGCCGGGGCCATACATCTTCTTCACCATACCTGCAGGCACCATTCCTTTACGGAAACCGGGAATATTGGCCTGTTTACTGTAAGTTTTCAGGGTTTTTTCAAATGCAGGAAAATAATCTTCTTTTCTAATTTTTACAGTGATCTTGTCATTCAACAAGCCAATGTTTTCTCTTGTTACTGTAGCCATAATAATTTGAATTAATCATGAATATTGAACAAGGAATAATGAAAGTAGAAGGAGGATTTTGTTGGGGCATTACTTCCTAATTCGTTATTCCCTGTTCTTTGTTCGATATTCTTTTGTCCGGATGGAGGGACTCGAACCCCCACACCTTACGGCATCAGATCCTAAGTCTGACGTGTCTACCAATTTCACCACATCCGGAAGAACTTTGTTTAAAAACGGGCTGCAAAGGTAGGGGGTTTCATG
Organism: Lacibacter sp.; assembly: GCA_046593655.1. Classification (GTDB taxonomy): domain Bacteria; phylum Bacteroidota; class Bacteroidia; order Chitinophagales; family Chitinophagaceae; genus Lacibacter. Next base: position 27,223 of record JBKJNM010000199.1, read on the forward strand.
TATTCATTCGTTTTGAAAGGGTGCTTTTTCGTAAATTCGCATTTACTGGATACAATCACTAACATACCAACTTATAACCTTACTGCTGAACAGGAAAAAAAGGAAATCCTTCGCCACTACCGCAGTTTGCTACGTTCACTCAAAACCAAACTTAAAAAGGGCGACAAGGAACTGGTGCGTACTGCTTTTGAAATGGCAGCTGATGCACATAAAACTATGCGCAGGAAAAGCGGTGAACCTTATATCCTGCATCCGTTGGCGGTTGCTCAAATTTGTGTGGAAGAAATTGGGTTGGGGGTACGTTCTACCATCTGTGCGTTGTTGCACGACACAGTTGAAGACACAGATCTTTCATTAGAAGATGTTGCCAGGGAATTCGGAAATGAGATTGCTAGGATCATAGACGGGTTAACAAAGATCTCTACGGTAGTGGATGCCAACTCTACTCAACAGGCAGAAAATTTTAAAAAGATATTACTGACGCTCACAGATGATCCTAGAGTGATTCTGATTAAACTTGCAGATCGTTTACACAATATGCGTACGCTGGATAGTATGAAGCGTGAAAAGCAATTAAAGATATCCAGTGAAACAGTGTATGTATATGCTCCATTAGCACACAGGCTTGGGTTATATAATCTCAAGACAGAAATGGAAGATCTTGCTATGAAGTACCTGGAGCCGGATACATACAAAGAAATTGCCCGCAAACTTTCAGAAACAAAACGGGAGCGTAGCCGCTATATCAATGAATTCATTAAACCCATCAAAGAAAAAATGGAGAAGTCAGGGTTTACCAGTTTTGAAATTTATGGTCGCCCCAAATCCATTCACTCCATCTCCAATAAAATAAAAAAGAAGGGTGTAAGTTTTGAAGAAGTGTATGATCTCTTTGCCATCCGTATGCTTATTGATGCGCCGCAGGAAAAAGAAAAAGAAGATTGCTGGAAAGCTTATTCCATTGTTACAGATATGTACACACCGTCACCTGAACGCCTCCGTGACTGGCTAAGTAATCCTAAGAGTAATGGATATGAAGCCTTGCATACAACAGTAATGGGGCCGCAGGGAAAGTGGGTAGAAGTGCAGATCCGTACTAAACGTATGAATGAAATTGCTGAAAAGGGGTTGGCTGCTCACTGGAAATATAAAGAAGAAAGTAGTGACGAAGACCGGTTTGATAAATGGTTTCACAATATTCGTGAAGTGCTGAATAACCAGGACAGCAGCTCACTTGATCTTCTGCAGGACTTTAAAAGCTCCTTTCTTGCCGAAGAAATTTATGTGTACACACCAAAAGGAGATATAAAAATGTTGCCGCTTGGCGCTACTGCTCTAGATTTTGCATTTAGTGTACATAGTGATGTGGGCAGCCGCTGTATTGGCGCAAAAGTAAATCACAAATTAGTTCCCATTGCTCATAAACTCCGCAGCGGCGACCAGATTGAAATCATTACAAGCAGTAAACAAAAACCAAGTGAAGACTGGTTAAGCTTTATTGTAACAGCTAAAGCAAGGAGCAGGATTAAAGATGCACTGAAAGAAGAAAAAAGAAAAGTAGCCGATGAAGGCAAATACATTTTGCAACGTAAACTGGAACAGATGGGAGCCAGCTTTGATGTAAATAACGTGGAAACGTTGACACTGTTCTATAAGCTCCCTTCACAATTAGAATTATTTTATAAAATAGCCACCAAGGCAATTGATCTTAAAGAAATAAAAGAGTTGCAGATGCATGGCGATAAATTAGAGTTGCCAAAACCTGTAAAACCGGTAATTGAACCCAAGACGGAATATGATCCCAATAAATCTTCATCACATAAAGATTCTGAACTGATCATTTTCGGCGAAAGCAGCGATCGGATAGTTTATACTTTGGGTAATTGCTGCAAGCCAATACCTGGCGATGATGTATTTGGGTTTGTATCAACTGGTAAAGGGTTGATTATTCACCGAACCAATTGTCCCAATGCAGCTAGGTTATTATCAAGCTTTGGCCACCGTGTTGTAAAAACTAAGTGGGCGAAGAATAATGAAATTTCATTTCTTACCGGTGTTAAAATCATTGGAGTGGATGATGTAGGGGTGGTAAGTAAGATCACCAATCTCATCAGCAGTGAAATGCGGTTGAACATCAGTGCTATTACCATCGAAGCAAAAGAAGGAGTGTTTGAAGGCAATATTAAAATCTTTGTTCACGACAAAGATGAATTGGATGAACTTGTGATTCGTTTGCTTCAAATGAAAGGTATTGAAAAGGTGGAGCGTTATGATACCGAACAATCCTGACCTTGTACCCACTTTCTTTTTTATAAACTGCTCCACAACTGAAAAGATCTGTCCATAACATAAAAGTAAATGTGATCAGTTTGTTATCATTTTTTTTGCTTTCTGAGATCTAAAGTTAGATATTTAGTAAATTTTTTAAACCAAACTACTTGTTATGAGAAAAATAGCAACTGTTATGGGGCTCTTCCTTTTAGGAATTATTGCTCCTCATCTTTTAAATGCGCAAGCAACTCTATCAGGAACCATTAAAGGACAGGGTACAACACTTGCAGGAGCAAGTGTAAGTGCAAGACCTACGGGTAAAGGAGCCTTATCGGGAGAAGAAGGAAAATACTCCTTGAAATTACCAGCAGGTTCATATTCCATTACATTCTCTTATGCCGGTTTTTTACCTCAAACGGTAAGTGTACAATTGGCTGAAGGGGAGCAAAAAGTACTGGATGTTGATTTAGCTGAAGACAGCAAAGGACTTGAAGATGTTGTAGTGGTTGGTTCCCGTTCTTTTAGCAGAACATCGGTGAGTAGTCCATTGCCGATTGATGTTTTGTCGGCGGCCGATTTAAGAACCACAGCACAAACCACTTTTGATAAACAGTTGCAGTACAGAGTGCCATCATTTAATACAATTAATACACCAGTAAATGATGCCACTACTTTGCTGGATCCTTACGAGATCAGGAACTTAGGGCCAAGCCGCACATTGATTCTGATCAATGGTAAAAGAAAGAACCTCAGCTCATTGTTGTATGTACAATTTTCACCCGGCAGAGGTGAAACTGGAGCCGATCTTTCAGGTATTCCTATAGATGCTATTAAACGTGTAGAAATTTTAAGAGATGGTGCTTCTGCACAATATGGTTCTGATGCTATTGCAGGTGTAATGAACGTAATTTTAAAAGACCGCTATCAATACAGTTCATTAACATTTAACAGTGGCGTTACATCAAAAGGTGATGGCGCTAATTATGGATTAGCTTTTAACAGCGGTGCTAATATTGGGGCAAAAGGCTTTATCAACTATACCGTTGATTTCAGCCAGCAAAACAGTGCGGTTCGTTCAGGGATCATCCATTTGCCAACAGAAATTGCCACTTTTGGTGGATCTCCATCGGCTGATGCTGCTATTACAGCCTACCTCAAGCGTTTCCCAACAGGAAATAATATCAATGGATCAGGAGATATTCAGGCAGGAAAATTTAATTACAATCTTGGATTGAGCATAGGTGATCAGTCACAATTTTACAGCAATGCAGCTTTGGTATTTAAAAAAGCAAAAAGCTTTGCCAATTACAGAACCCCCTATTGGAGAACCGATGCGGGTTTATTACATAAAAGAGTACCAGGCGCCCCTAACTATACAGGTGGCACAGATCCTTTATATGAAGGTTATCTTGGTTATGTACCAACTTTTGAAGGTGATCTGCTTGATTACAACGCAACTTTTGGTGTTAAAAATGTAAAAGGCGGATGGACACATGATGTTGCTATAACCTTTGGTGGCAACCAGCAATTATATTCAGTTGAAAATACAGTAAACCGTTCTTTAGGAACTGCCAGTCCTACTTCATTTAAACCAGGTGGATATAATTTTTCACATATTGTTGGAAACTATGATATCTCTAAATCAATTACTAATAATTTCAGCCTTGCTTTTGGTACAGAGGTTCGCAAAGAAACCTATAAGATTATTGCAGGTGATACAGCATCCTATCATAAACAGGGAGCAAATTCATTCCCGGGCATACGTGCTGAGAATGCAACAACCAATACCCGTTTTAATATTGGTGCGTATATAGATGCTACCTGGGATGTTTCAAAAGACTTTTTAATTAACGGAGCAATAAGAGGAGAGAAGTATAGCGATTTTGGAGAAGCATTTGTATGGAAACTCTCTTCCCGTTATAAAATTGCCGATGGAAAAGTAATCATCAGAGCTTCCGCTTCCACGGGTTTCAGAGCACCAACACTTCATCAGATTTATGCGCAGTCAACACAGGCATCTTTTGCCGGCGGCACCATTGTTTTATCAGGCTTATTTAATAACAGGAGCAAACAGGCTTTTGCATTAGGTGTTCCTTTATTAACTCCCGAAAAATCAACCAACTTCACCTTAGGCTTTGGTTTAAATCCAACAAAAAATCTAAGTATAACAGTTGATTATTATTCTATTACAATTAAAAACAGAATTGTTTACAGTTCCTCCATTACAACACCGGATAAAAGCCTTGCTACTCCAACAACTGAATTGGGCCGTATTTTAAAAGGCAGCAGCGTAGGAGCCGGTAATTATGATTTAGAAAGCGTACAGTTTTTTATTAACGGAATTCAAACTCAAACCCAAGGCGTTGATGTAGTTATCAACTATAAAAATTTAGAGTTAGGTTCTGGTAAACTTGGAATTAATTTTGCCGGTAATTATACTTTCAGTAATAAAATTGTTGGAACTCCAAATGATCCCGCAGCAATTAAATCGGCTGGTGCAACAATTTTAAGTACACAAATTAAATCTTTATTAACGGAAGGCCGCCCTCTATATAAAGCTGTACTTGGATTTGATTACAGCATCAATAAATTTGGTATAAGTTTAAACAACACCTTATTTGGGCCAACCAAATTTCAGGATCTGGATAATGGCGGTCCAGATATGGAAAACATCAAGCAGGTTTTTAAACCAGCTGTTGTTACAGATTTAAATCTGGGCTATAGTTTTACAGATAAAATATCTTTTTCTATTGCTGCAAACAACCTGTTTAATATTCTTCCCAAGTGGCAATTGGAAGCATTAAACCCTGCTGGCCAGGCAGTGTTAAATAATACTGCAGGAAGAGAATTGCTGGAAGGATTTTTATCGTTCAGCGGCCGCTACCGTATTTTAGGATATAACGGTTCTCAGTTTAGCCAGTTAGGAACAAC
>JBKJNM010000072.1:0-3113 GCA_046593655.1 Lacibacter sp.
TGATTACGCAGAGTGATCACAACCTGGAAGATTATATTCAAGCGGGTGATGTTTCAAAGCTTTCAGCCTATCATAAAAACAATGATGTTATAAAACAAAACCTGCAAGAGTTAAAAGGGAGTTCTCCCGGTTATGTGCCAAAATACCTGGTGAATATTTTTGTACATAAAGCCAACAACAGGGTTTTTCTGAACAAGGAAATACTGGATAAATATAGTGTTGAAGGAACCATTCCTGCATTAGCGATCATTAATGGGCCAGAGAATAAAAAAAATCTTTCTGAGCTGAGCTTTGGAGCACAGGAGCTGATCAATACATTGAGTTCCAAAATTTCTTATTTGAATAAGGCCATTACTTTAGAAAAAACAACCATGCTCAACCTCGATAAAAACTGGAACATGGTTTCTTTGATTTTTATGTTGCTGATAGCTCTGCTGGTATTATATAAAATGATTGAAACAAATCGTTTAAATGCTAATCTTTCTATTGCCGTTCAAAAAGAGCACCAGGCATTGCTGGTAAAGGATCAGTTTATTTCAAATGTTACACATGAGTTACGTACACCCCTCAACTCCATTATCGGTTATACCAACCTGTTGTTGAAAAAAGATCATACACAGGAAACAAAGCAATGGATTTATGCCATGAAAGTATCAGGCAATCTCTTAATGGAAGTGATTAATGATGTGCTGGATTATTCAAAACTTGAATCGGGATATATACATTTTGCAAAAGAACCGTTTCAACTGAACAACGTTTTAAACAATCTGCAAAATGTGATGCAAAATCGTGCCGATAGTAAGAATCTTTCTTTCATCATTAAAAAAGAGGATGAAATGCCGGCAGGTTATATTGGTGATGAAAAAAAGCTGATGCAGATGCTCGTTAATTTAACAGGAAACTCAATCAAGTTTACTGAAAACGGAAGTATAAAAGTGGAGGTGGCTGTTGTAATGGAAGCCGAACATAAAGCATGGTTGCAATTTGTTGTGTCGGATACCGGTATTGGGATAGAAGAAAAAATGTTGCCGCATATTTTTGAACGGTTTTACCAGGTTGAGTCAGGGTTGTCAAAAAAATATTTTGGCACCGGTCTTGGATTACCTATTGTAAAACAACTGGTGGAAATGCAGGGTGGGTCCATCACTGTTACTTCATCGCCGGGCACAGGTACAAGATTTGAAGTGATTTTGCCATATGGAATCAACAGAGCTTTAGCAGTTGAAGTTCCGGTAGAATACATTGAAGTGCTGCAGGAGATCAAAAAGCAACAACAAAAGAAAATATTAATAGTGGACGATAATGAAATGAACCGTGATCTGCTTGGTTTTATTTTAAAAGAACATAATTATTCATTTGAGAAAGCTGAAAACGGAGTGGTGGCATTGAACATGCTCAAAAACAACAGTTATGATTTCATCATTATGGATGTGCAGATGCCTGAACTGAATGGTATTGAAACAACAAGAAAGATCAGGAGCGAATTAAAAATTCAAACACCTGTGATTGGGTTAAGTGCTTTTTGTCAGGCAGAAGAACAAAAAGTGAGTATCAATGCAGGAATGAACGCCTATCTTACCAAGCCAATTGATGATGTAAAATTATTCGAGTTGCTCGAATATTATAAAGACTGGAATTCCCAACCCGTTACATCGCCCATGAAACTGGTGAACATTGAATACCTCAACCGCATTACAGGTGGCAGCAAAGAATATATTGAAGAAATTATTATAAAAGCCGCAGATTTGTTGCCCAATGAAGTAAAGAAACTGCAGGATTCATTTAAAGCGGAGAACGCTGAATTGGTAAAAGAAGTGGCTCATAATATGAAAACAACATTGAGTATACTTGGAGTTAAAGAATATGTATCTAACAAGGTAAAGCTTCTTGAAAAGAGTGATATCTCAAAACCTTCTGAAAAAGCAAACATGAAATTATTGGTGGATGAACTTGATGCATCGGTAAAGATTGTTCTGGAGGAACTCAAGGAATACTTAAAAGCAGCTTAACCAATACGGTCAAACAAAAGTTAACAGCCAGGTATTGTCAAATGATCAATTCATCATCTTCCGTTACTTTTGCTGAAACGATTTGATCATATGAACAAAGTTGTTGCCAATGCCGATGAAGCAATACAAGATATTCCTGATGGAGCAACACTCATGCTCGGTGGTTTTGGGTTGTGTGGCATTCCGGAAAACTGCATTTCAGCTTTAGTAAAAAAAGGAACAAAAAATCTTACCTGCATTTCGAATAATGCAGGTATTGATGATTTTGGTATAGGGTTGATGCTGCAACAAAAGCAGGTAAAAAAAATGATCTCCTCCTATGTAGGTGAAAATGCAGAATTCGAACGTCAATTGTTGAGTGGTGAGCTTGAAGTTGAATTGATTCCGCAGGGAACATTGGCAACAAGATGTATGGCGGCAGGTTATGGAATGCCTGCTATCTATACTCCTGCGGGTGTTGGAACGGAAGTAGCAATTGGTAAAGAATCCCGGAATTTTAATGGAAAGGAATATTTATTAGAATATGCATTTGATGCCGACTATGCTATTGTAAAAGCATGGAAAGGTGATAAGATGGGTAATTTAATTTTTAAAGACACGGCAAGAAATTTTAATCCACTCATGGCCATGGCCGGTAAAATAACCATTGCAGAAGTGGAAGAGTTAGTTGAGCCCGGCATTTTGCATCCTAATGTAATTCATACAGCAGGTATTTATGTGCATCGTATTTTTCAAGGGAGTAATTATGAGAAAAGGATTGAACAGAGAACAACAAGAAAACGAATATACTAATGTGCCAATTTGAAAATTTGAAAATGAAATAAACAGTTTTGGGTAAAAGAGATCCATTTTCAAATTTTCAAATTAACTAATTTTCAAATTGCTTATATGTCGTTAACAAAAGAACAAATTGCACAACGCATTGCCAGGGAATTAAAAGATGGTTATTATGTCAACCTAGGCATCGGTATTCCAACACTGGTTGCGAATTATATTCCTGCAGGTATTCATGTTGAGTTACAAAGTGAAAACGGTTTATTAGGTATGGGGCCTTTTCCATTTGATGGTGAAGAAAATCCTGATTTGATTAATGCCGGCAAACAA
>JBKJNM010000156.1:0-4615 GCA_046593655.1 Lacibacter sp.
CGGAGGGGGCTATTTATGAAGTTATCATTTCACGGCGCAGCCCGTTGTGTTACCGGCAGCAAGCATATTATTACCTTAGTGAATGGCAAAAAAATATTGCTTGACTGTGGTATGTTCCAGGGAATGGGCAGAGATACAGATGCCTTAAATCGTAACTGGGGTTTTGATCCTGCTGAAATTGATTACATGGTGCTGAGTCATGCACATATTGATCATTGTGGGTTAATTCCGAAGCTCTGTAAAGAAGGATATGGCGGTAAAATTTATTGTACACCTGCCACCCAAAGTCTCACAACGGTGTTGCTGGAAGACAGTGCTGAAATACAGGAAGATGAGGTGAAATATGAAAACAAACGACGTGCTGCACAGGGTATGCCTTATTTGCAGCCATTGTACACACTTGACGATGCAAAGATTTCCCTGGACCGGTTTGTGAAAGTTGAATATGGAAACTGGTATAAAATTGATGAGGGAATTGAAGTGTTGTTTACAGATGCAGGCCATATCATAGGCAGCGCCTGTGTGCATTTAAAAATTACAGAAAACGGAAAAACGAAGAGGATTACTTTTTCGGGTGATATTGGCCGTTATCGTGATGTGATTTTAAAATCACCTGAGGAGTTTTCACAGGCAGATGTGATTATCATGGAATCAACTTATGGAAACAGTTTGCATGATAATACCCAGTCAACACCCGATCAGTTATTAAAATGGATTGAAAAAGCTTGTCTTCAGAAAAAAGGCAAATTGATTATACCTGCGTTCAGTGTGGGGCGTACGCAGGAAATATTGTACGATCTCAATCAATTGGAAGCGGAGAATCGTCTTCCACCTATTGAATATTTTGTTGATAGCCCGTTAAGCGTGGAGGCTACTCAAATTGTAAAAAGCTATCCGCAATATTTTAATAAACGTATTCAGAAAATAATGCAAAATGATAAGGATCCTTTTGATTTCAAAGGGTTGAAATACATCAAGACTGTTGATGAATCAAAACTGCTTAATTTCCGGATGGGTCCTTATGTAATCATCAGTGCAAGCGGAATGGCTGATGCAGGAAGGGTGAAACATCATATAAATAATACCATTGAAAACAGCCGCAACACCATTTTATTAACCGGCTATTGCGAACCACGTTCTTTAGGCGGTCAATTACTGGCAGGTAAAAAAGAAGTAAAAATATATGGGGTAGAAAAAGAAGTTCATGCAGAGATTGGACAGATACGCAGCATGAGCGCTCATGGTGATTATGAAGATATGAGTCAATGGCTGTCGTGTCAGGATCCGAAACAGGTACAGAAATTATTTTTAGTACATGGTGAATATGATGTACAGCAGGCATTTCAACAACGACTGATGAAAAAAGGTTTTACAGATGTTACTGTACCTGAACTTCATTCTGAAACAGGAATCTGAACCATTTAAAAAAGAACGCCCCCGAAGAATCGGGGGGCGCCCATCAGAAATCATTGTAGATTTTGGGTAAAACAAAATTAGGTTAGCTGTTGAAATGGTCTGTACCGGTTTATTAGTTGATCTTAACAATTTTTGAAGTGCTTACAGCAGATCCGTTACTTACTTTCACAATATAGTTACCACTGTTTAATTGCTGTACATTCAGTTGTTGAATTTGAGAAGCCTTGCTGTTTTGAACACGACTTACCATTACACCAGTGCTGTTATAAATTTCATACGTCACAGCTTTCTCCTGCCACTCGGCAGGAACCATTACACGTAATTCATTTACTACAGGATTAGGGAACGTGCTGATTTGTACTTTATTCTCTGTAGCGAGGCGAACCATTCTTACTTCAGAGTAAGCATATTTTTCATCCGTATCAACCATCTTCAAGCGGTAATAAACAACTTTTGATGAACTGTTTTGCAGGTTGTCTTTATAAGTATATCCGTTTGATGCATTCGAATAGTTTGCATCAACAAATAATACAGCAGCCTGTTCAAAAGTTCTGCCATCTGTACTTTTTTCAACTACATAATGGCTGAAATTATAATGATTGCTTGAAATCCAATTTAGAGAAGCAGTTTTATCTTTCAGGTTTGCCTGGAAACTTATCAATGAAACGGGTAAAACTGCGGGCAGAGAAAACGTATTAAAGTACAAACTATATTGTCTTGAAGCTTTCGAATTTGTTTGCGAAACAGTACCAAACTTTAATGTAAAGGTAGAAATTGAAATGCCTTTAACCTGAAACATGACCTCTTTAGCACTGGTGTCAATACCACCAACTTCAATACCAGCGGTATTGCGGGCCATTGTACGGTTGGAAAAGTTTTGAAGATTGATTTGAGGAAAAAGACTCATCAAATTTGGTATGCCATTATTGAGATTCAATTCAGCAAATTCTTTTATTTGATTGTTGCCATCAATGTCAAGGATGGTTGCAGTTAAATTAGGAAATATTACTGGAAGGCCGGTAAGATTGCTTACAAAGTTGAGTGTAAATAATGCGTAGGAAGTGTCTCTGCCACCTGTTTTGATTTGGGGTTGAAAGCCACCATCATAACCAAAACCATTGTCATCCATACTTAAAATGGTACTGCCATTTACAAGGCTATCGATCTTTACGAACGCATTGATGCCCGGTGCAACATTTATATACTGGTAAACAGCTCCTTGCTCATTATCAGTTCCACTGAAAAGAACGGGGTTGTTGAAATAAAGTTGAGAAAAAGATGCTTGGCTGATAACAAGCAGGATGCACAGTGAAAATACGTGCTTAACAGCTTTTTTTACGGTTGGGTACAGGTAAATCATTTTATTTTGTTTTAATAGGGACTGAATTGGTACGGGTCTTCTCTAATTCTTCTAATGCTTCTTACTACTCTTCTAAACTGGAAACATTCAAATCGTCTAAGGGTATCTGCTTATCTGGTGCAAAGTTGCACCGAGTATTCCACATACACAATAGTAGTTCTACGATTGCACTATGGGACATGTACGATTGCGTAAATTCCACAGGTTAAATGCGTTGATAATCAATAAAAACCCGTAAAAATATTTTTCAAAAAAAGTAAATATTTGTTTGATTACAATTGTGAGAGGCTGGTTTTTGGTAGTGCGAACCGCCATTTTACGCAGATTGGGGGTACGTAAATTCAGGTTTGCAGTTGTATTTTTTCTGTAAAATTTGAAAGCGGGTAAGTAAATAAGGAGGATTCTTTACAATAAAAAATCCCGCTTTTCAGCAGGACTTTGTACCACGTACGGGGATTCGAATCTACCTGTCGGCAGACAGGCCCGTGATTCCTCCATGAAAGGGAATTATGGTATTATTCGGCTGTGGTAAGAGAACGTATAACACTTTTCCCGTAAGAAGTTTTATACCACTTTTCAAGTCGTCTCGCTTCTATTCTGTTAAAAGCTGTAGCTAATTTTACACAAATGAAGGGTCTGTAAGGAGCAGTTGTTTTTTCATATCCGCATTGATGTCGGTTTACCCGATCACTGATTTTAGATGTAAAACCAACATAAATCCAATTGCGATTCCTACTGATTAAAGCGTAAATGGTATACATAAATAAAAAAATCCCGCTTTTCAGCAGGACTTTGTACCACGTACGGGATTCGAACCCGTGATTCCTCCGTGAAAGGGAGGCGTCTTAACCCCTTGACCAACGCGGCCTTTATTTTTGGGAGGGCAAAGATAGGTTTAGGCATGTTTCCTGCCAAACTATTTTATAAAAATGAAGGCTTATTTATTGTCTTTATCCTGTTCCCTGTTGCTGCTGTTACAGTATATGTGAGTAACACATCAGCAACTGAAAAGAGATATGAATGCTGATAACATTCAAAAACTAACGGGCTTTAATACTGAAACTCTTTAACTTCGCAGCGCATTTTAAACTCCTAAATTATTTATTCAATGAGCACAGTAAAAGTTGCAATTAACGGTTTTGGACGCATAGGACGATTGGTATATCGCCAGATTTATAAAATGGAAGGGATTGAAGTTGTGGCAGTCAACGATCTAACATCACCAAAGGTATTGGCGCATTTGCTCAAGTATGATTCAGCCCAGGGACGATTTGATGCAGAAGTAAAAAGTACCGACAACTCATTTATCGTTAATGGCGATGAAGTAACAATATATGCGCAGAAGGATCCTGCACAAATTCCATGGGCATCACATAACGTAGATGTTGTTTTAGAATGTACAGGTTTCTTTACTGATAAAGCTAAAGCGGAAGCACATATCACTGCCGGTGCAAAGAAAGTGGTGATCAGTGCTCCTGCAACAGGAGATTTGAAAACCATCGTATTTAATGTAAACCATAGCATTCTTGATGGAAGTGAAACAGTGATCAGTTGTGCAAGCTGTACAACGAACTGTCTGGCACCCGTTGCACAGGTTTTGGAGGAAAAGTTTCTTATACTAAATGGTATGATGACTACGGTACATGCTTACACCAATGATCAGAATACACAGGATGCACCTCACCCCAAAGGTGATTTGCGCCGTGCACGTGCCGCTGCACAAAACATTGTACCAAACAGTACAGGTGCTGCAAAGGCCATTGGCCTTGTATTGCCAAGTTTGAAAGGTAAGTTAGATGGCAGTGCACAACGTGTACCGGTTTTAACCGGATCATTAAC
>JBKJNM010000237.1:0-2501 GCA_046593655.1 Lacibacter sp.
TTGGAGGCTATTTTTCTTATACTGATAAAGAGTTGGTAACATGTATCTTCTTTTCTAAAGCTGATGTGCCCAAAGTGATTGGTGAAATTATATTTGACAGCACCTTTAATGTGCAGACTGCAAAAACCAATCTCACAGAACGCATCTTCACAAACCATGAAGCCGATCTGTACACAATAAGAAAGATTGCCTTTGCTGAAATACATACGGACACTTTATTTAAGACCTATAAAAACAGCAACCTGAACCTGATTCCCCTGATCAGCAACAAGGAGAAAAAAATATATGTATTAACAGGGCCGCATCAAAACGGCGTGGTGATCTTTGGAAATGATTATTTACTGGTCTTTGATAAAGACAATCAACTGCTGTCAAAAAAAACGCTCCATAAAAATATCATCCCCATCAACTACGAAATAAATGAAGCGGAAGATAAACAAACGGTTGCTGCCATGCATTCACACTTACCAGAAACCGGCGACCTGATTACGGCAACTGATATCTGCACACTCATGCTCTATGAGAAATTCACCAACTGGAAACAGCATCATGTGTTTTCCAAAAAATATGTAAGTACCTGGAACTGCCTTACTGATGAACTGGTGGTTGTGCCCATGAGTACAGTTGAAAAGATCAATAACGACCAGGAGAAAAAGAAGAAGAAGAAAACAAAGGATGAATAAATGACAAAGAAAAACTAATTAATTAATCTCAAAAATGACCGACAAGTTTAGTTCAACGATTAAAGCATTCATCATCAAACCATGGAAACTTTTCCTGGTTGACAGTTTCGGGGCATTAGTAACAGGATTCCTTACAGGTACACTTCTCGTTAAACATGTTGATTTTTTTGGTATGCCTGTTAAACCACTCAATGTTTTGTCAATCATTGCATTCACTTTTGCCATCTACTCAATTTGTTGCTATTTCTTTCTTGATAAAAATTGGCGACCCTATCTGAAATTCATTGCATTTGCTAACCTGCTCTACTGCTGCCTTACGATTACAATAGTCACATACTTTTATTCAAGTATAACAACTCCGGGATTGATCTATTTCTCAGCAGAATTAATAGTGATTGTTTGTTTAGCAAGGATCGAATTCATGACTGCTACTTTTAGGTTAGCCAACCCTCGGAGTTAAAAAAAAAATCAAAACATATGCCATCAACTACCTTCTTCGCTCCGCAACTATATATCAAGCATGGTATCTCCGATATCAGCTTTTATGAAAAAGCATTTGGTGCTGTTGAGATCAGGCGATTTAGCAATGATGATGGCAGCATTCATGTAGCTGAGCTGTCTATTGATGGTGCGCTGTTTCATCTGCACGAAGAATCATCAACTAAAAACCAGTTCAGTACACAACGCATCAATGGAACAACAGTGTTGATTGGTTTGTTTGTTTCGGATGTAGATGAGGTGATGTACAAAGCAATTGAAGCAGGAGCAATTGTACTCTCACCTGCACAAAGTTATGATTACGGATACCGTCAGGGGGAGATACAAGATCCCTTCGGTCATGTATGGATGATTGAAATGAAAATATAAAAACAGGGAGATACGAAAAGATCGGTTTAAACAATATATTTATATCGGTACCTTAATTCATTTAAACCAATCACTATCAAACAAATTTGAATCGTATGAATTTGCAATGGAAAATTAAAATTGATCTTTTCTTAGCCAGTTTTCTTCTGTTTAGCTTTTTTGCATTCTCAAGCTTCTTTATAGCATTTGCAAAATCTGAAGGAAATCTTGGAAATAATTTGTTCACTAATTTTCTTGCAGATTATTCTTTATATCTTTTCCCGTTTTATTTTTTCGTAATTGGTTTAGAGTTGAATAGCTGGCTATTGATCTTTATTGCTTTCCTTTTAAATGTAGTTATTTATGCTTTTTTATTCTCGATTCTTCTATATGGCTTCTTTAAAAAAAAGGGCTCTCACAAACCATTTCTTTTATCATATTATGTTACTCTCCTAATACTGCTGATACCCACAACATATTTCATAATCTTAATCTTCCGAGGTTAGATAATCTATCTAAAACCATCCACTCTTCTTTCTCCTGGTTGTTCTTCCACCCAAACCCAATGCACCTAATAAAGAACGGGTAATTACACTTGCTGCAGTTCGTCCTACCTGTTTCACTGTTGGGTGATCAAAAAATCCCTTCTCTTCTTTGGCCGTTTTCTTTTCTTCTTTTGCTTCTGCTTTTTCTTCTTCGGCTGCTTTTGTTTTTTTTGCCGCCTCTTCTAATTTAGCATTGATAATTTCATACGCACTCTCTGTATCCAATGTTTCAGCATATTTTTTTGCCAGCTTGCTTTTATTCACCAATGCTGTTGCTTCACTTTCTTCCAATATATCCATGCGGCTGCGTGGTGGCACCAGCATGGTATGTACCAGCGGAGTTGGAATTCCTTTTTCATTCAGCATCGTAATAAATGCTTCACCAATTCCTAATTGTGTGAGTAATTCATCCACATCATAAAATGCA
>JBKJNM010000192.1:0-8545 GCA_046593655.1 Lacibacter sp.
CCATTCTTTACAGACTGGATTTCGTTACTGAGATTGATTAAAATTATCTTAATTTCTCCACGATAGTCTGCATCAATTGTTCCTGGTGTATTTAAACAGGTAATACCCTGTTTAATAGCCAATCCGCTGCGGGGTCTTATCTGCGCTTCATATCCTTGCGGCAATTCTATAAACAACCCCGTTGGTATCAATGCCCGTTCTAAGGGTTTTAACTCTACAACTTGCTGCAAGCTGGCCCTTATATCCATGCCACTTGAACCTTCAGTTGCATACGATGGTAATGGATTATTTGATTGATTGATGATGCGTACCGTCATTACTTTTTTGATTGTTTGAGTAACACAGTAGCATAGGCAACCAACCCTTCTTCCCTGCCAACAAAGCCCATTTGTTCAGTTGTTGTAGCTTTAATTGAAACTGCATCCGTCTCCAATTCAAGAATACCTGCAATAGTGCTTTGCATCTGGCTGATATAGGATTTTATTTTCGGCTCCTGCAAACAAAGTGTGCTATCTACATTCACTACATGATAGCCTTTCTCTTTTATCTTATCAAATGACCGTTGTAATAAAATTTTACTATCGATGTTTTTAAATTCAGCAGAAGTATCAGGGAAATGTGTACCAATATCTCCTAATGCCAATGCGCCCAGCAAAGCATCGCATATGGCATGCAGCAACACATCCGCATCGCTGTGACCAACGGCTCCTTTATGATGTGGTATCTCCACACCCCCGATGAATAATTTTCTTTCTGCGGCGAGTTGATGATAATCAACACCTGATCCTATTCTCAATCCCATACTGTAATTAAAAAAGCGAAGGTAACTTACCTCCGCTTTTGACAAAATCTTTTATACAACTGCTGTTTGCTTAATTTGTTGTTGTCGTTTCTCCGGCATCACCTCCTAAATCAAAAATTAAACTGAAACGGGTTGTATTACTTAAAGGATTGCGGTTGATACCCTGACCGGTTGGTACCAAATAGGAGAAGTTAAATCCTAAACGGTTATACTTTACGCCGGCACCTACACTAAAAAAGCGACGGTTACCTTTTGTTCTTGCTTCGTAGAAATAGCCTGCACGTGCAAAGAACAGATCATTGTAACTGTATTCAGCTCCAGTTGAAATTTGTAATTCTTTTATTTCTTCACCAAAACCACCGGGTGCATCGCCAAATGAAGAGAACCAGCTCCCAACCACACTTTTGTTACGATACTCATCCAACGCTTCAGGAGTTCTTGAAGCTGGTGGCGTGGGCACTAATAATTTATTGATATCAACACCAAAACTGATCTTATTGGTTTCATCAATGGATTTGTGATAAACAGCTCCCAAACCCAAATTAGCAGGGATATAATCTTTGCCTCTGGCATCATTGGTATAAGAAATTTTACTGCCGAGGTTGCTCATTACAGCTCCTGCTGTAAATCCATTCCCTTCTTCATTGATGCCATTATAATAAAATGAAACATCGCCCGCTACTGCTGTACCGGGTTTATAGGTAACACCATTGGTATTACCATTGGCAAGGTTTGAAAAGATATAACGCAAAGCAATGCCCACACCAATTTTATCGCTCAACCTGCGGCTATAGCCCGCATCAATTGAAAATTCACGGGGATTGAATCTTTGCAGATCGTTACCTGCAAAGTCGGTAAACTGAATACTACCCAGATTGAAATAACGTAAAGAACCTGATACGGCCTGGAGTTCATCAATTTGATAATAACCTGCAACGGTTCCAATAAATACATCACTTAATCCAAGATCTTTTAACCACGGAGTATAAGTTAAAGCAATGGATGCTTTTTGAGTTGCAAAGGGAATTTTGGCCTGGTTCCAGAATGAAGCATTGGCATCGGCTGAGGTGGCAATACCCAAATCGCCCATACCTCCAGCACGTGCATCGGGTGATATACGCAACATTGGTACGGCTGTGGTTACAACGTTAATAGAATCCTGGGCAAATGTTTTTACTGAAGCAGCAAGCAGGAATAAGCACATGAATAGTGCAGCAAATTTTCTCATCAGAGTTATAGTTTGAGGCATAAAAATAGAAGAATTTTGGAAAAAGCAATATTTAATGATATGTTTTGGTTTTACAACAGAACTAATTTTTGAATGGCTGATTTCTTTTTACCATTTGAATCTTTTACTTCTAACTGGTAAATGTAAACGCCACGACCAATTTTCTGTCCATAATCATCTCTGCCGTCCCATTCAATTTCAAAAGAACGGTTTCCATCGTTATTTATTGTACGGGTGATTGATTTCACCAGCTTACCTGAAACAGATAAAATGCGGATGAGCACCTGTAATTGATCGCCGGGACGATTGTGTTCAAACATAAAAGTAGTTCTGCTGGTAAAAGGATTAGGGTAGTTATATACTCTTTCAATTTTCAATTCTTCATCTTTTACCACTCTCAATTCAAGTGTATATTCACTGCTGTTGTTATACACATCCCAGGCTTTTAATTTGATTGTATGCAAGCCTTCGCTTAAAGCAGGCAATTGAAAACGAACAGTACCTTTTTGATAACTGTCTGTATCTGCATCATAATAATCATTTAATATAAAATAGCTGTTGTTATCATTGTCCAGTGTTGCAACCAGGTCATGACCAATACCAGTACCCACTGTGTTGATGCCGCTTGAATCAAACAATTTTAAAAATAAAACCGGTGTTTCATTGCTGATGCCGCCGTTTACAAATTTTTCATCGTTCAGATAAGCTTTGATTGTTGGGCCTGTTTGGTCGGTCATTAGATTATTTCCTGCACCACCAACAATGATAGTTGTTTCAGCACCATTGCCATCCTTGGTTCCATCTTCTGCATAATAACTGATCTTACCTTTTCCAAACTGGTAGTTGATATCTTTGGGTACTACAAAAGAGTAAGTGAATTGACCGCTGGTTACTTTTGCTTTGCCTTTAAAAATAATATTGGGTTGGTTACTGAAATTGGTAACCGGACTTGTTGCATCGTTACCCAAGGTTTGCACCTGCTGGGTTTTATCAAATATCAGCGGGTACACATTTCCATTGAAGTTATTTAACTTGTTTCCCGAAACATCTGTTACTTCTCCTTTAATGGTATAAAGATTTAATGCTTTCAATGTATCAGCGGATGGAGCCTGGCTATTAATAGAAGTTGTTTTTACTTTTAACGTAGGAAAAGCTAAACGCAGTGCAGGATCACCTAACAGCGTAAACTTTCTGTTATTGATTACATCACCAAAGTTCTGATAAGTAAAATTCTTAGCCCGTTTGATGGCATCGCCCAAAGTGGGAAAAATTCCATTTGCGTCCTGCGATAAGGCCAGTTGAAAATAATTGTTGTTCATGATACGGTTGCTGAAAGCAAACACCACACGGGTGGTGGTCATTAATGCAATAGCGCCTGTACGTTCCCGTAATAAAATATTTTCACCAATTGAATTGATGGATGGGTTATCATAAGGCGCAAAATCACAGGTGGCAGTAATGAACAAAGGAAGTTTGTTGCTATTGCTCCAGCTGTTCACCATATCCTGATCAAGAATAACTTCGCCAGCCAATCGCCTGAATCCACCATGCCCACTGTAATTCCAGATCAATGTCCCGGCAAAAATCTTATTGTTGATGGCTTGGTTTACATCAGGATAACGGCTGCCCCCGCTTCCGCTTTGCTGACGGTATGCATCGAGATAAGTTTTTGAAACATTGAAGTTTTTGTTTTGTTGAATTACCTGTGCATGCAATTCGGCATCCTGCAGATGGATATTATTGTCTTCATCATCTGCAACAAGCGATACATCATTGCGCCAGGGTCCAAAACTTTCTTTCGCATGATAGCGAATGATCTTATCAACTACGAGTTTTGCCTCCTGTAAATTTTTGGCCGGTATCCGGCCAATTCCAATGTCTAATAAATTCACCGGAAAGAGTTGATTGATATCATCCACATCATCCAGCAATCCAAAAAAATCATCGGAAGTGTAAGTGGATAAGGGATCAAGCGAAGACTTACTTTCATAACAGGGAACAAGATTTGTATTTGCACTTACACGGTTTTGATAATCATATGATGCATCGCCCATCAATAAAAGATAACGGGGACGTTTAGTTGTATCATTCCCTGCTTTATCGTAATACATTTTTACAAAGTCCCTGATAGCTGTTGGGTCGGGAGTGCCTGATGCAAATTCATTAAACACCTGTTCGGTTGTAACAACCAATACATTTAATCCCTGGTTTTGCTGATGCCATGCAGCAAGTCTCTGAGCTTCGCTCTGGAGAGATGCATGTGTAACGATTAAATAATTTTTTGTTGATGAATTATGCAGGTCCTGATTATTTACTTTTCCTTTTGCTTCCGGTATTAGATAATTCTGATTATTGAAAGCCACATATTCTCTAAGTCGCTCGGACGAGTTGATAAATCTGAATTCAGATCCATTTAATGTACCCATCATATTCATTGGTTGTAAAGGATCAGTTATATCCCACACCATTATGTTATTGTTTGCAGACTGCAAACGAAATTCTGCAACATTCCCAGCGCCAACCGATCCCCAGTCTCTGAAC
Source organism: Lacibacter sp. (assembly GCA_046593655.1). GTDB lineage: Bacteria > Bacteroidota > Bacteroidia > Chitinophagales > Chitinophagaceae > Lacibacter. The sequence continues at coordinate 4,572 of JBKJNM010000192.1, forward strand.
AATAACTGATCCACTCCACTGATATTTAATTGCCGATGCGGAAACAGTTCAAACCAATTTAACCACCCTTGTGCGTTTACGCTACCAGGTTGATAGTTGTATTGCAGATTAATGGTTGATTGTGCCGCTGAAAACTGTGCAGAAATTTCATGCGGGAATGCTATTGGGTCGTAAATTCCGGTTCCAACTGATGGCACTATATGTTGAGTTGGAGGATTGTTATTAGCAGTAATTGCAAAGGAACTTGCTGCACCATTACTTCTTGCTGCAACATTGGAAATAAGTTGAACCGGCATGCCTGTAACAAGATTGGGAAAAACAACAGGAAAGCTTTTACTTAATGACCGGCCGGGTGTATTGCTAAATTCTTCACCGTACCATTCCTTTCCGCTTTTTAAGAAATTGATACTGTCCAATTCATAAAAAAACCGGTCCCGGAATATGCCGACCGTTTGATTGGGGCTTGCTGTACTATTTCTGTTTTGAATGCGTAACCCATTTGCAGCAACAGAAATAAAATAATACCCCTCATTTGCATATAAATTTTTTTGATGATGAAACGTTTTATTAATTGAATCCTTCTCCCATGTATGTGGCCCGTTAGCAAAAAATAAAAAATAATCATTGCCACTAAATACGGCATCCCCACCATCAAAAATCATGATCGCATTTTCTGTAAGATCGTCGGCTCGTTTTAGATTGTTTGGCTCAGGTAACATTTCTCCGCCATTACCATAAAACCGTATACTGCTGCTGGACAGATTTGCTGTATTGATACCAAGGGATTGTAAAAATGCAGCATTCACACTGTAAACACCTGCTTTTTTTATTGCTATTTTATACCAACTCCCTGTAGCCAATACCGAGTTGCTGCGATAAATGCGTTGAGCAGTACCGGAGAAGAATAAACAACAACCAATAAGTAATGCTGAGTAACGCATAAAAAGGTGGACAACAAATATACCTGAAATAGGTTTTTCTTTGGCTTCTCATCTGGCTTATATTAGATAACTGAAAATGAACAGATGCTGCATCCAATGGTAATTCTACTACATACTAAGCAGAAATACTAAAAAACAAAGATTGAACGTTTAATTCCTATAGATTTCAAAAAGAAAAACCTATGTTTGTTGTCACCCTTTATTTAAAATTTGGGGCGTAAATCCAATACAATATTTTTGAACTTCACTCGTTAACTATCAAAACGAAAAGAATGAAAAGCCTTTTCCCCGTTAAAAATCTGGTTATCCTATTAATTGGTGCCACACTTATTACTTCCTGTAACTTATTTAAAAAGAAACCGGAAAAATCATCCAGTACTGGTTGGACCTATAATGATCCAAATGGTAGTGGTTTCCGTGTATCAAAAGAAAAGGAACAAAAAACCGGCCCCGGGCTTGTTTTTGTTGAAGGAGGTACTTTTACTATGGGCGCTTCTGAAGAAGACGTAATGCGTGACTGGAATAATATTCCCCGCCGTGTTACAGTAGCTTCTTTTTATATGGATGAAAGTGAAGTTGCCAATGTTCATTACCGTGAATATCTCTATTGGCTGAACCGTGTGTTCATGGATACAGCCATTACCAACCGTGCTTTACCTGATACACTTGCCTGGCGCAGTGAATTGGCTTATAATGAGCCTTACGTGGAATATTATTTCCGCCACCCATCCTATAATTTATATCCTGTTGTAGGTGTAAGCTGGAAACAGGCCTTTGATTATTGCCTTTGGCGCAGCGACCGTGTGAATGAAAATATTCTGTACGATAAAGGAATCACCAACAAAAAAGCAGAACTGCAGAAACAAATGCAGGGCGGCGGGCAGGACAACTTTAATACAAAAGCATATTTGTTAGGTGAATACCAGGCAACTCCCGGCAAAAACATTAAAAACTATAAAGACCCTATTACAAAACAGATGCCTACAAGTATCAGTTTTGAAGAAGGTTTGATTTTACCTGATTATCGTTTACCATCTGAAGCTGAGTGGGAATATGCAGCTTATGGATATATTGCTCAAAACCCTAATCCACGCAAAAGCGAAAAGCGTCGTGGAGAGGAATTGATCGCCAATAAGCAGGTTTACCCGTGGGCACAAAATGTAAATGGATTGCGTGATGCTCGTCGCAGCACATGGCAGGGTCAATTCCTTGCTAACTTTAAACGTGGAGCAGGTGATAATATGGGTGTTGCTGGCGGTTTAAACGATCGTGCTGTTATCACTGGTCCGGTTAAAGCATTTTATCCTAATGGCTTTGGCTTATATAATATGGCTGGTAACGTTAGTGAGTGGGTAGCAGATGTTTACAGACCACTTACACCTACTGATGGTGACGATTTCAACTACTATCGTGGTAATAATTTCCAACGTATGGATCTCAGCACTGGTAAGGCTGAAAGAGATTCTATGGGTCGTATTAAATACCGTAATGAAACTGAAGACGAGGTAAAGAATCGTCGTAATTACCAAAAAGGATATGCAATTGACTATCTGGATGGTGATTCCCTTAGTGCTGTACAATATGGTTATGGTGTAACAACTTTAGTTAGCGACAAAAGCCGTGTATATAAAGGTGGAAGTTGGAATGATCGTGCTTATTGGCTCACCCCCGGAAGCCGTCGTTTCCTTGAGGAAGAGCAGAGCAGTTCAATGATAGGTTTCCGTTGTGCGATGACACGTTATGGCAGCCAGGAAGGAAACGGAAGAAAAACCGGTAACTGGTTTGAAAAAAGAAAACAAAATAACCGTAAAAGAAGTTAACCAAAATCTTTTTATAAATAAGAAAGCCTCCAGAATTGGAGGCTTTCTTATTTATATCATCTACAAACTTAAAAGATGTAGTGATCCATTCTTACTCAACGCTTAGTGATTATCTTTGAAACATGCTGATTGAAGACCTTTACAACATTTTTCTGCAATACCCTTCGGTGCAAACGGATACCCGAAAACTCAAAGCGGGAGATCTTTATTTTGCTTTGAAAGGCGAGCATTTTAATGGAAACCTTTTTGCTCATCAAGCTCTTGAAAAAGGAGCAGCTTATGCAATTGTTGATGAAGACATCAACCTTTCTAAGGACAGATTCATAAAAGTGAATGATGCATTGCAAACACTTCAGCAGCTTTCAAAACATCACAGAGAGCAATTCGATATTCCTTTTTTAGCCATTACCGGGAGTAATGGGAAAACAACTACAAAAGAACTGATTCATGCTGTACTTTCATCTCACTACAAAACCTATACAACGGAGGGCAATCTTAATAATCATATTGGTATTCCCCTGACGATTCTCAAAATAAAAAGCGATGCAGAGTTTGCTGTCATTGAAATGGGAGCCAACCATCAAAAAGAAATTGCCTCTTACTGTACTTTTACTTTACCCAATTTTGGCTTAATTAATAATATTGGAAAAGCACATCTTGAAGGTTTTGGCGGACTTGAAGGTGTAAAGAAAGGAAAAGGGGAATTATATGATTACATACGAGAAACCAAAGGATCAATATTCATCAACAATGATTATGATTATCTGCTGGAAATGAGTGCCGGCATTCAAAACAAAATTACTTACGGAACCGGCACTGCTGAAATAACTGGGATTTTAAATGACAATGATCCATTCTTGAAAGTAGAAATCACAAGCAACCCCTCAATTGGAATGATTGAAACAAAATTAATAGGCGATTATAATTTACCCAATGTTCTTGCAGCTGTATGTGCTGGCTCTTATTTTGAAGTACCTCCTGAAAAAATAAAAAAAGCAATAGAAGATTACCATCCAACCAATAGCCGATCACAACTGATTGAAAGGGGAACCAATAAGATTATTCTTGATGCTTACAACGCCAACCCCAGCAGTATGAGAGTAGCAATTGAAAACTTTGCCAGTTTGAATGCAAATAAAAAAGTAATTATCCTGGGTGGTATGGCAGAAATGGGTGATGCGAGCCTCTCGGAGCATAAAGCAGTCATTGATTT
>JBKJNM010000208.1:0-56931 GCA_046593655.1 Lacibacter sp.
GGACATTCAATGAATACCAGCACAGCAGAAAGCCCTACCGTTAGCTGTCAGGCAAAACAGCCCTTAAAATCGAAAAGATTGAGAAATATAATTTTAACGATAGTGACAATTTTATTATTGATAAACTGTAATAATTCACCGCCAAATACTATTGAAAAAAATGACAGACTGGAACTCGTGCCTGAGCCGGACAGACAGGAAAGATTATTAGGTGAAGCGATACAAAAACTTAGAACTTCAAATTGCAATTTTGTTGCACCAGATACTTCTCTTTGTAGTATAACTTTGAGGAACTCATCTAGTGCAGACAAGGTAATTGGGACAGACAATAAAATTGACGAAAGAGAGCAATATCATTTCTATTCAAAATACGTCAGAGAAACTCTAACGTTGACACAACATCCAGGAGACGGAAAAAATCAAATTTCTATTTTTAGTGTTTCATTGTCAGACAAAGCAGACCACGGATATAAACAACTAAACATTGACACATTTCAAACAGAGAAGGGGATAAAACTTGGTTGGACAAAGGAACAAGTAATTGGCAAAATTGGAAGTTGCTATGCAGTAGTTGACAGTGCCAAAGATTGTATCGAACTTTATTACAGGATTGAAAGTCCAAAAGACAGTAGGACAAAAATATTAGAGACTAACAATATGCCAATTTATTTTGCGACATATACTTTTTGCAAAAACAAATTGAGGTACTATGAATTTGGATTTGAGTACCCGTAACAAAAATGCCCGAACAGCTAACATGGGGTTTTGTGCAAGTGTGGCAGACGAATGGTTATCAAGGCATTTGTAACTACATAATACTTCAGCTATGGGTTTGACCGTTTGCTAATAAAATATTTTGCCAAAATATTGTTTTCGTTTTTCTAACTTACATCCAGCCCGGGGCAGACGAGCTACGAATTCCCGTACTTCGCAAAGCCGTGGACGTACGCAACTTTAAACCGACACGGATACTTTTCAATTTGTATTTTCGGACAATAAGTCTGTTTAAGGTAGTCACCAATTATTTGTAGAATTTAAGACATATGTGATATGGCTTTTATAAAAGAATTTTACCAAATTGTGTTTTTCTCCTTCCTAGTAATACTTGCATCCTCATGTACTTCAGATAAGGACTCAAGCTATGAACAGTGGGAGGTGTATGGGGGAACAGCAGAGTCTATTCGTTATTCATCGCTTACTGAAGTGGATACAGCTAATGTAAAAGACTTAGAGGTTGCATGGATTTATAAAAGTGGCGATGCAGACACAATGTTTCATTCGGAAATACAATGCAATTCCATTATTATCGATGGCATTTTATATGGCACTAACCCTCATTTGAAACTCTTTGCCTTAGATGCAGCTTCCGGAAAAGAAAAGTGGGTATTCAACCCTGTTGATACTGGTTTAATGTCATTTGCCGACAATTATATTCGTGGTGTTACATATTGGACTGATGGTAAGGGTGACAAAAGAATATTTTATACACCTGGCTCAACCTTGATTTGTTTGGATGCCAATACCGGTAAACCTATTACCAGTTTTGCTACAAATGGCCGGACCTATTTGCACGAGGGACTGGGCGGCGACTCTAAGGAATTTCAAGTCATGTCAAATACACCAGGTATTATCTATAAGGATTTGCTCATTCTAGGAACAATGGTGAGTGAACGTGCTGGTGCTGCTCCTGGTCATATCCGGGCATTTGACGTTCGCACCGGCTTGCAGAAATGGATGTTCCATACGATACCCCAACCAGGTGAGTATGGTTATGAAACATGGGACGATCCGCAAGCGTGGAAACACATTGGCGGCGCCAATAATTGGTGCGGTATGAGCCTTGATAAGAAAAGAGGAATTGTATTTGCGCCTACGGGCTCTGCGTCTTATGATTTTTATGGTGGAAAAAGGATAGGGGACAATTTATTTGCAAATAGTTTGCTGGCATTGGATGCGGCAACTGGAAAGCGAATATGGCATTTTCAAACTGTACATCATGATTTGTGGGACAAAGATCTGCCGGCAGCACCTTCACTTGTTACTATAACGAAAGATGGAAAGAAAATGGATGCAGTAGCTCAAACCACTAAAACAGGATTGATCTTTTTGTTCGAAAGGGAAACCGGAAAACCTATTTATCCAATAGAAGAACGACCAGTGCCGACAGAAACAGATCTTATTGGAGAAAAACTATCACCTACACAACCTATTCCAACACTCCCCAAACCGTTTGTAAGACAGGTACTCAGCGAACAGGAACTCAATGATCTTGTTCCAGACTCATCTTACCAGGAAATTAAAAGCAGATTGTCCAGCTACAAAAATGGCAGCATGTTTAATGCACCTTCCAAACAAGGGACAGTGATTTTCCCTGGATATGATGGAGGCGCAGAATGGGGAGGTCCTTCCTTTGATCCAACAACAGGAATACTATATGTAAATGCCAGTGAAATGCCGTGGATATTGACAATGGTAGATGTAAAAAAAGAAATACCTAAAAATGAATCCTATTTTCAGGCAGGTAAAAGATTGTATACCCAAAATTGCATGAGCTGTCATGGGCCAGATCGAAAAGGGTCCGGGAATTTCCCAACTTTGATCGGAGTAGATAAGAAATATAATATAGCGGCCTTTTCGAACCTTATTACGTCTGGCCGGGGAAGGATGCCATCCTTTAATAACTTAGAGGAAGAGGAAAGAAAAGCAATTGCATCTTTTATCATGGAGATAAAATCGAATTATGTAAAAGATTTTAAAAAACCAATAGTGGAAGCTGATACTATTACTCAACTTCCCTATGTAGGTACAGGATATAATAAGTTTCTAACGAAAGAAGGTTACCCAGCAGTCAAACCACCTTGGGGAACATTAAATGCAATTGATTTGAATACCGGCGAATTGGTATGGAAATCGGTGTTGGGAGATTATCCTGAGTTAAAAGCAAAAGGAATTAATAGCGGTACGGAGAATTATGGTGGACCGGTAGTTACTGCAGGTGGTCTTTTATTTATTGCAGCTACGAGTGATAGTAAGATCCGTGCATTCAATAAAAGAACAGGTCAATTGTTATGGGAGTATGAGTTGCCTGTACCGGGTTTTGCAACTCCCTCAGTGTATGCCGTCAACGGAAAGCAATATTTAGTGATTGCATGCGGTGGTGGTAAACTGAAAAAAAGGTCAGGAGACAGTTATATAGCTTTTGCATTACCGAAAAGTGAATAGGATCTTTTTTGTGGCTGTCAGATACTTTTATAATAATTTCATCTGTATGCAAACCACTAGAAAATGCGAATAGCTCATGTGCATCACATGAAGAAATAATAATTAGAGCCAGTGGTACCAATTAGTAATAATTTTATTTAACAGTATCAATATTTTAATTTTCTTCAACACCTAAAAACCATGCGTACAACAGTGTATTTAAGCAATGGCGGGTACAGGAAGTAATTGATCTTTTATCTTTCAATTTGGCCGCATATCTTTAGCCAGCCCTAAGGAATGCTATTGCTGCCACTGCTTAAATGCTTTACCGTGAGCCACAATTTCCGACGAACATTTTGGTCAAAAAAAATTAATGTAAGATGAAAAGTTTTAAGCTCTCTTTATTTTGTTTCCTATTCTTGTCAGGAAATATATTTGCCCAAAAACATCTGCCTATTATCGATGTTCATTTACATGCTTATACCATTTGGCCTGTACAAAACGATACGGTGTGGTATCCCTCTCAATTTAAACGACAAGGAAACAATGAAGAATTGATGCGCCAAAGTTTGGCAGCAATGAATAAATACAATGTAGTAAAAGCTGTAATCAGCGGGACACCTGAAACTGTATTAAAGTGGAAAACATCTGCTCCTGATAAGTTTATTAATGGTTATGAATCATTTGAACCATTTACTGCTGAACATATTGAACGTTTACGGCAACGAATAAAATCAGGTGAAGTAAAAGTATTGGCTGAAATTGTTACTCAATATACAGGTGTTGCAGTATCAGATTCTGCTATGGAACTTTTATATAAACTGGCAGAAGAGTATGATATACCAATTGGCATTCACATGGGACCTGGCCCACCTGGAATTGCATACTCTACAGATTATCGTTCACGTTTAAGTAATCCTATTTTACTTGAAGAAGCATTAATACGCCATCCGAAATTGCGTTTATATGTAATGCACGCAGGTTGGCCCATGCTGGATGATATGGTAGCCATGCTCTATGCTTTTCCAAATCTGTATGTTGACATAGCAGTCGTAAATTGGTATATACCCAAAGCAGAATTTTATACTTATTTAAAGAGATTGGTTGATGCGGGGTTTTCAAATCGTATTATGTTTGGTTCTGACCAAATGCAATGGCCTGAATCAATTGGCGCAGCAATAGAGGCCATTGACTCAGCTCCTTTTTTAACCTCACAACAAAAACGGGATATTTTTTATAACAACGCAGTAAGGTTTTTCAGAATCGATAAAACAAAATGAAGTGACTGCAACTGTGGCGGGTTTGCCAAAATCCGGGCATGACTTGTTTATCTTCAACAACGGTAATTCAACTATGCTTCATATCGGGGCTTGACGAATAACTATTTAGTTTTTTGTTGTTATCTTCAGCATCATTTTTAAATCAACAGCGGTTCCGGGCACAACGTTCAATGAATTTAACACCTGCAAAAAGCACCGCTCGTTCTACGCAAACTAAAGAAATGCGTTTAGGAGGATTTCAAGTAACAAAATATATAAGTTTAAAATCTATAATGAAATGAAAAAGCTGCTATTTCTTACATCGTTCGTGTTTTGTATCTCTGTTTGCTCCTGGGGACAGGTTTTTGAGTCAAAACATTTTGTCATCCAAAAGCTTGCAGATGGTGTATTTGCTGCGATTTCGAAAAATGGTGGTTATGCTATTTGTAATGCAGGTATTGTTGATTTGGGTGATGCCACCTTAATATTTGATCCTTTTATGACTCCAGATGCTGCAGAAGACCTTAAAAAAGCTTCACAACTGTTAACCGGTCATAAAGTAAAGTATGTGGTCAATAGTCATTATCATAACGACCACATAGGTGGTAATCAGGTTTTTGATAAGGCTGGCATTATCAGTACCGAAAGAACACGTGAACTGATTGCTAAATTTCAACCGGAAGAAATCGCAGAAGATAAGAAAGTTGCTCCTGTTCGACTTGAAAGAATAAAAAGTAAAAACACTTCTTTAATGAATCCGCATGAGTTGGAAGAACATGTTATGTGGAAGGGTTACTATGAAGCCCTAGTAACCTCTAATGATTCCCTAAAAGCAATTGTGCCCGATATGACATTTACTGATCAACTGATTCTGCATGGAACAAAACGAACGATTATGCTTTTGTCTTATGGTGAAGGGCACACAGAAAGTGATCTTTTTTTATATCTCCCCTCAGAACAAATTGCTTTTCTTGGCGATTTGCTATTTATTCAAAACCAACCATGGCTAGGGCATGGCGATCCTGATAAATGGAAATCATATTTAGATAGTATCGCAAGTCTCCAAGTAAAAATATTAGTCCCCGGGCATGGCTCGGTTGGTACAGTTTCAAGTATTGACAGCATGAAATTATATTTCGATCATGTAAATAAAGCCGCAACAGCTTACTATAAAAAAGGAGTGCTCCCGGAAAATGATTTACTGCTCAAATCACCTCCGCCCTATGATAATTGGTTTCTATCAAATTTTTATAAGCCAAATGTAATATTTGAATATAAACGTATGTACAAGAAATAAATGAAACAGCAATAAAAATTAAAATCTATAACAGAAGATTTCTATAATAACAGAGCTGTAGGTTGGAGTATTAGCAAAAAAAATTAATTGACAGATTACCTATAAACTAAATAATAATACTATTACTAACGATGAACTATATACTTTGAAACTTCCCAAACATTTACATTAGGATTCAAAAAAGGAACGGCTTGATAGAAACAAAATGTTGAGAAATTAATTATCTATATATAAACATAATTAAAACAACCTGTCTACCGGCTGGCAAGTATCATGTAACAAAGAAATATACTCATGAGCAAAATCAATAGCAATAAAAAGAAGTTGTCATCAGACCAACATGAACAACTACTCCGTCTTTTAAAAGCCCGTTTTGAGGAAAACATGAGCCGTCATAAAGGCCTTGAATGGGCTAAAGTACAAGTAAAGCTGAAAGCGAATCCGCAAAAATTATGGTCACTTGATGAAATGGAAAGTACCGGCGGTGAACCGGATGTTATTGGGTATGATAAAAAGACGGACGAATACATTTTTTATGATTGTTCACCCGAAAGTCCTAAAGGCCGCAGAAGTATTTGTTACGACCATGAAGCGCTGGAGAAAAGGAAAGAACATAAACCAGAAAACAGCGCTGTGGAGATGGCTGCTGACATGGGTATTGAGCTTTTATCAGAAGCAAAGTACCGGGAGCTTCAGAAACTTGGACATTTCGATACCAAAACATCGAGCTGGATAATAACACCTCCTGATATTAGAAAACTCGGTGGCGCCCTCTTTGCTGATTACCGCTATAACAATATATTCGTGTACCACAACGGTGCAGAATCTTATTATGCCGCCCGGGGGTTCCGTGGTTCTCTAAGGGTTTAACAAATTAACATACTATAACAAAGATTAGCATGAATTCTAAAGTGGATTGGTACTTCAGCAAAAACGAAAAATGGGAGAAAGAAACCAGGAAATTGAGAACGATCATTCTTAACTGTGGATTAACTGAAGAATTGAAATGGGGTTGTCCTTGTTACACCAGTCCAACCGGATCATCCGGGCGGGATTTCAAGGAAAGTAACATCGTTCTAATACATGTGTTTAAAGAATACTGTGCAGTGTTGTTTTTCAAAGGTGCTTTGTTAAACGATGCCCATGATATTCTCGTTCAACAAACGAAGAATGTGCAGGCAGCACGACAGATCCGGTTCACTAATATGCAGGAAATTGTGAAGATGGAAAAAATACTGAAGACATATATTTATGAAGCGATTGAAGTAGAAAAAGCTGGTTTGAAAGTGAAGTTGAAAAAGGCTGCAGAATTCAACATTCCGGAAGAGTTTCAACATAAGTTAGATAAAACCCGTGCCTTGAAAAAAGCTTTTTATGCATTAACACCGGGACGGCAAAGAGGATATCTGCTGCATTTTTCTGCCCCCAAACAATCGAAAACACGGATGGCGAGGATTGAAAAATATAGTCAGCAAATTCTCAATGGAAAGGGATTAAATGATTTGTAAATTCTCTGCAAACCAACCCAATAAATTCATCAAACCGCCGCCTCTTTATTGTATTTACCCCTGTATTCCAAGGGCGACATGCCTGTAATTTTTTAGAATACTTCACGAAATGCCTTTACATCCGAAAAACCAACTTCATACATAACTTCTTTCATTGTTTTAAGGAATGAACAAATGCACAAACATAATTACACAACAGGCATTACGTTGAATAGTACAGCAGCAGAAGTATTCTCTTTATAAAATGCTATAGCGTTTCAAAAAAAGCATGGGGCTTTTATAAAAAAAAGTTTGTTCAAATTGTTAACCGAAGGAAAAGGAATTCCAGAGTTAAAATAAAACGACTGCTTCTACAGTATACTTAAGCCGGATGGTTTTTCATTTCAAAGAAATCCCTTACTTTACTGACCATCTTGTGATCGGATAATTTTTCAGAACTGTCAATGGTAATTTGTTTGTTGTTGAATTGAGCATCAGCTTTTAGATGATTTTGAAATTGCTCCTGTATATTGGCTGGTCCGAATATATACAGCTCATCATACACCAGTAAAAGAGCAGCAACCGATTTAAAATACTTCAACAAATCCGTTTGCCTCGCATGATTTTTAGAATCCTGGTCGCCTGTCCTTGCATGTATATCTGCTTCAAAGGTATCCTGGATGATATAATCACCTTTTTCATAATCAGGAGCCGGTCGAATGATGATAGCTTTTTGTGTATCGAGATAAACGCCGGCTAAAAGTTTTTGTTGCTGTTTCATTTAATAGTGCTTTAATATGATCATTATTTACCTGGTTACATACAAAAATGCAGTTTTATCTACAGGTATAAATACATTTAAAGTTGAAAAGTTTTAATCAACTTCTCTTACAGATTTGCAATATTTATTTATACTATTCACACATTTGTGGAATTTATGTAACATTGTTCTGTTTCTCCACAGTTTTCTTATTTTCATTGATTAAGCTATTTATTCATGGATACACAACAGGCATATAATGTATGGGCTGGCCAATACGACAGCAATCTCAATAAAACAAGGGATATGGAAGCAACTGCTTTGCGTACAGTATTATCCAACATTCTTTTTGAAAGCTGTCTTGAAATAGGCTGCGGCACAGGAAAAAACACGGTTTGGTTTGCTGAAAAAGAAAGACATATTACTGCTGTTGATTTGAATGAAGAAATGCTGGCTAAAGCAAAAGAAAAAATCAATTCAGAAAAAGTTGATTTTATCCAGGCAGATATTACACAGGATTGGAATTTCAGAAAAGGCATGTATGACCTGGTAAGCTTCAGTTTAGTACTTGAACATATCAACGACCTTGAGCACATTTTTAAAGAAGTGGCAGCTTCATTAAACAACGGCGGGCATGTATATATTGGCGAGTTGCATCCATTTAAACAATACACAGGTACGAAAGCAAGATTTGAAACAGCAACAGGTACACAGGTGCTGACCTGTTTTAATCATCATCTTTCTGATTTTCTTCAGCCGGCAAAAAAATATGGATTCAGCATTGTTGCCATCAATGAATATTTTGATGATGACAACAGGAATGAAATCCCCAGAATACTGACGATTCTTTTTAAGAAAGCCTGATACTGTTCATTATGAATATACCACAGCCAACAAATAAAAACGAAAAGATCATTTTTTTCCTGAGCATTGCAGTTGCAGCATGGTTTTTATTTCTCATCATGGCTTATGAGTTACAATTTGGGCCCGTGTGGTTGGGAGTAATTACAGAAATGTTTACTATTCCTGCTATAGTACTAATACCGGTTCTGTTTTTTATAGCTATAAAACATTTGATTAAAAGCAGGTTTAGGCTTTTGAGTTTGTCGTTTGTAACAATTGTACTCCTTCTACTCACAAGTTTATTGATCATCCTTACAACATAATTTTTTATTTATACAGGCAATGTTGCAATGGCTTTGAAGGCATTGATCTTTCCGTGACCTACTTTGTTAAGATGTTCCACTTCTGACATGCCGTTGATATGATCCGCTGTTGATAACAGGATATCCCTTACTTGGGTGGCAGAAAGGATGTGGTGTTTTAAAACAAATCCCCCCGCACATGCAGGGGGATTAACACAACTAATAAACTCAACTATTCGAAAATTCACTTTACAACTATAAAACAAAGTTTCTCTAAGCTAAAGCATAGAGCAATTCCTAGAGCTAGTCCGGTTTCTTACCATCTAAAAATGTATTGATGGTATTGAACTGTGCCTGGTTATTTTCATCGCTCTGCACGCTGTAATTGCTATAGAAATTTTCTGCAGGCGATATGGTATTGTATAATTCTAAATTACGGCGGAGATAAGCCGGCACATTGTCAAACTCATTATTCGGTTCTGCAGCATGGATGTTAAACGAGAGGTTTCTCAACTTCTGTAAACGATCGGCTGCTTTCTTCCGTTGCTCTTCTGCCTCATCCGTTACCGGAGGCTCTTCCGAAGAAGCAAGATGAACATTTTGATCGGCCACGGGCTCATACTCCGCCGTTGGTTGTTCTGTTTTTTCCACCAACTGCATATCGAACGACTCTTCCTCGTCCTTAACTATATGCAACTGTGTTGGAAGTTCAACCGGTTTTTCTTCGGCTATTATTTCCGGAATGGATTCTACTTTTGCTTCAGCATAAATAATGGTGGGTTTCTTTAAAAAGCCTCCTGATACAATAGGTTTTACTTCTTCAGCAGTCGTTATAGGTTGCTGTTGAACAGGTTCTTCTTTGCTTTCTACAACCTGCATCATAGGAGCAGAAACCGGTTCCAGCACAAATTCAATTTTTTGTTTTTCAACTCCAGGTGATGTTTGCTTTTGCATCATGGGTAGTTCTCTAACTTCTTCTAAAATAGATGGAGCAGTTGGATCTTTTATTTCTTCGGCAAACAACACAGGCTGTTTGTATTCTTTCTTTTCCGGTTCACCTAAAGTGAGTACAATTTTTTCACTCTTCGGCGTCACTTCTTCCTGTACAATTGGTTTTTTATCGAACGGATCTTTCTGCTCAAAACCTGTAGCTATTAATGTAATACCAATTTCATTACCCAATGCAGGATCATAACCCAAACCAAGAATAACATCGCTGTTTTCTCCGGCTTGTAATAATAAATAGTTTTGAATAATCTCCACTTCATCCATGGTAAATTCATGTTCACCTTCTGAGCTATTAATGTTAATGAGGATCCATTTGGCACCACGTATATCATTGTCATTGAGCAATGGAGAATTCAATGCTTCTTCAATAGCACGCTGTGCACGGTTTTCACCGCTTGCAGTTGCATTACCCAAAATGGCAACACCCCCATTTTTCATAACAGTGCACACATCAGCAAAATCCACATTAATCTGTCCGGTACTGTTGATGACGTCGGTTATACATTTTGCTGCCGTTGCCAATACATTGTCTGCTTTGGCAAATGCTTCTTTCATTTTTAAATTTCCAAACTGATGCCGCAGTTTATCATTGCTGATCACCAGCAACGTATCAACATAATCTTTTAATTTAGTGATGCCTTCTTCGGCCTGCAGAATTCTTTTCTTTCCTTCATATCCAAAAGGCGTGGTAACAATACCAACAGTGAGTATACCAAGATCTTTGCAAATTTTTGCAATGATCGGTGCACCACCTGTACCCGTACCACCACCCATACCTGCAGTGATGAACGCCATCTTGGTATTGACTTCAAGAATACGTTTGATTTCTTCCAGACTTTCTTCCGTTGCCTGTCGGCCAATTTCCGGATTAGCACCTGCACCTAAACCTTGTGTTAAATGCGGACCCAACTGTACCTTGTTGGGAACCATGCTTTGTGCAATGGCTTGTGCGTCGGTATTGCAAATAATAAAATTCACACCTTCTTTTATCTGTGAGTGCATATGATTCACAGCATTGCTCCCACCACCACCAACGCCAATTACTTTGATGATGGATGACTTTTCTTTTGGCAGATCAAAATGTATCATAACTTTCTGGGGTTTGTTGGGTTGTAAGTTTTATAATATGTAGTAAGTTTTTGGTTGTAAGTTTTAAGTACACAAGGAATAATTTTAGCTGCACTTAAAACTTCTTGTCTTCCTCTTCATGAAACAGGTCGATCAATCCGTCTTTGATGCTATCCATAAAACCTTTGAGGTTTTTACGTTTCTTAACTCTTACCTGGTGCGTATCTGTTTGTACATCATATACATTTACCACCTCAGCAACGGCCTCTTCTTTTATCTCAATACCCTTTAGTTTGTTTTGTGTATTCTCAAATACATTGTATCCTTTTAAGATTAAACCAATACAGGTTGAGTACATGGGCTTGGCCAATTCATCAATATGACCCGATGCCAAATGTTCATTAGGAAAACCAATCCGTGCGTTCAATCCTGTAACATATTCAGTTAACTGGATAAGATGTTTCAACTGTGAACCGCCACCTGTTAATACAATACCACCATTGAGCATGCGGTTATCTAAACCAACCTGCTTTAAATGATAGGTAACAAAATCCATGATCTCACTCATACGAGCCTGGATGATATGTGCAAGATTTTTTACACTGATTTCTTTTGGCGCCATTCCACGAATACCGGGGATGGTAATGAATGCATTTGTTTTTGCTTCATCTGCTAATGCACTGCCAAACTGTACTTTCATTTGCTCAGCCTGTGTACGCAATACACCTAATCCCATTTTAATATCATTGGTGATGTTTTCACCACCGAATGGAATGACTGCTGTATGTTTTAAAATACCTTCATAAAAAACAGCGAGATCTGTTGTACCACCCCCAATATCTACAATGGCTACACCTGCTTCCAGGTCATGCTCACACATAACCGCTGCTGCTGATGCCAATGGTTGCAATACAAGATCCCGTACTTTCAAGCTACTTTTTTCTACACTGCGGTTGATATTGCGGATAGCATTTTTATCGCCGGTGATGATGTGGAAGTTTGCACCTACTTTTACACCACTGTACCCGATGGGGTTGGGAATATTTTGAAAATTATCAACGGTAAATTCCTGCGGTATGACATCAATGATCTGATCGCCGGCAGGGATATACGTTTTGTATTGATCGCCAATGAGCTGATCAATTTCTCTTTGAGCAATTTCTTCTTCGTTGTTCTGGCGAACAATATCGCCCCGTGTTTGCAATGATTTGATGTGATGCCCTGCAATACCAACATACACTTCGTTAATTTCTAAATTGGGATTGCTGGCATAACAATTCTGCAAGGCCTGTTCAATGGCTTTAATGGTTTGATCAATGTTCAACACCATTCCGTGTTGTACACCACTTGAATTAGCACGGCCAAAGCCGAGAATTTCTAATTTGCCGTATTCATTTTTGCGCCCGGCAATGGCTGCAATTTTTGTGGTACCAATGTCTAACCCCACAATAATGGGATTGTTGTTTACAGCCTGTGCGTTGATGGCAGTTTCGTTGGTTGGTGATTCCGTTGTCATAGTTGTATGTTGTTTTTAGTTGTGTGTAGCCTCTCCCTCGTTCCCTCTCCTGTAGAGAAGGAGGCCGGGCATTATTTTATTTTTGATCAGTTGTAATTAAGCATTTCATCTTTTGTTTTTGAATCATCACTGAGTATCATTTTACTTTTCATCAACATCTTACATAAGTTAGCCCGTGCTTTGCAAAGCCCCTCCTCCGGGGGCCTGCCTGCCGGTAGGCAGGTTTGGGGAGGCTGCCTATTCTTTCTTTTTCATTACTGCCTTAGGTTGTTTTTTCACAGGTTGTCCTTTTGCTTCATTCATTACTTTTTCTTCATCACTCAGAACAGTTGTTTTGATCGATGGTTTTTGCTTGGCTTGTTTTTTGTTGTCCGTCACAGGGGTAGGGAAATGGTTCTTCAATGCATTGCGACTTTGGTTGGGTTGTGGTTTCAAAGATTCGGATTTTGAAACGGGCTCTGGCGTTGGTGTTCTCTTATAAGTTCCAGAGGTAAGCAAACTGTTTGCACTGTCGTGTATAATTGGTTTTTCAATTGTCAATGTTGAATCGTTCCTGATATAATTGCTGTCGATGGTGGTGTTGATAAATATATTATTCTGTTGTACATTAAAACTTTTGAACAGACTTATACTATCTCTTCTTAATGCAACTAATTGTTTGTTATAACGCACATCCAAAGCACTGTAATAATTCCATCCTGTTTTACTCATGATCTTATTATAAAATAATAACAACCGGTTAAATTTGGGTTCAATTTGATGACCGTTTCCAAACAGGATTACATGATTACCAAGTTTAGGAATCAATTCAAATTCATAATTGCTGATGTTCACCTGCTCAACCTGTGCCATCCAGAAATCATTCTTTAAAATGAAGAATCCCATTTCTTTTACCTGCTGTTGCAATACACTGTCTTTATGTTTTCCATAAGTTGATTCGTTGGGGAAGGATGTAAACACTGGCACTCTTGCAATTTGTTCATTGGTAATGGGTAACTGATCGCCCATATCATCAATATAAAATGATTCACCATTTATCCTGAACACTCTTGCTACCGGTTCCCTTTCAGTGATATCTGCATGTAACACATCATTGTTATCAAAAAACAATTCTGCGTTTCTTATCCAGAGATTGGTTTCAAGTAATTCTTCCAGTTGTTGCAGATCAAATGTTTTGATGAGCTGTCCCTTCATCAGGTCTGGCCTTCCACCGGAGATGGTTTGTAAAATCTGTTTCTTACTTACATACTCCGTACCATCAACTCCTTTAATTGTTATCATCACATCTTTACAGAGTTTCCCGTTCTGGTTTTGTGCAGCCGCCACCAGCAACAATAAAGTGCCTGCTCCTACTGCCATCCAGATGGTAGTGAGTAATAACTTTTTCCAGGAAAATGTTTTTATGCTCATTTATTTTTGTTCAATCTTCTTTTTCAATTCGGGTAGCAAGGAATCGATATCGCCTGCGCCTGCTGTAATAAAAACGACCCCGTTGTCTTCACTTACCAATTGTTTTACGTTACTTACTAATTCTTCTTTTGTCATGATCCTTTTGTCTTTCAACTTCATTTTATCCAAAATTAATTCGCTGCTTACACCTTCAATTGGCAATTCTCTTGCAGGATAAACCGGAAGCAGTAACACTTTATCCGCCATGTCTAAACTCGAAGCAAACCCATCTGCCAGATCTCTTGTACGTGTAAAGAGATGTGGTTGAAAAACCAATATCAACTTTTTATGAGCAAACAAACTTCTTGCTCCTGTGATCAGTGCTTTCAATTCTTCGGGATGGTGAGCGTAGTCATCTATAAAAACCACCTCACCTTCTCCCGGTGCAATCACATACTCAAATCTTCTTTTTACTCCTTTATAGTCAGCAACGGCCTTTTTAATTTTTTCATCATCAATCTTCAGTATATGTGCAACAGCAATGGCAGCAATGGCATTTTCGATATTGTGCAAACCACCAATGTTGAACTGAACATCTTTCAACTGCCAATCATTCATTTCAACATCAAACAAGTAAGCTCCATTCTTAACCTGCAGGTTTTTAGTATGAACAGTTGCATCAACATGATTCAGATGATAGGTGATCTGATGATCTGCAACTAATTCAGCAGCCCGCTTTAAACCATGTTTGCTGATAAGCCATCCACCGGGTTTTATTTTTCGTGTAAACTCAATGAAGGCTTCTTCCATTGCTTCAGCAGTTCCGTATATATCTAAATGATCAGCATCCATTGCTGTGATCACTGCTATATCCGGACTGAGTTTATGAAACGAACGATCATACTCATCTGCTTCCACCACACAAACATTGTTATCACTGCTCCCCGTTGAAGACGGGGTCTGCGACCAGAAGTTGCGGTTGTAATTCACGGCAATGCCTCCCAGGAATGCGTTGCACCCAAATCCGGTGTGCCGAAGCAAATGGCCCGTCATGGTACTGATGGTTGTTTTGCCATGTGTGCCTGCTACACATATATTCAAAGAACTTTTTGTTATGATCTGCAGCACATCACTTCTTTTTACAACACTGTAACCGTTCTGCAGATAATACTGGTAACCTTTGTGTTCCTTTGGAATAGCCGGTGTATATATCACCAGTTGCACATCCTTGGGAATCATTTCTACCTCATCTTTATATTGAACCTCTATTCCCTCTTCTTCTAACTGTGTTGTTAAAGGGGTTACTGTTTTATCATACCCGCTCACCTTCACTCCTTTTTCATTAAAGTATCTTGCAATTGCACTCATACCAATTCCGCCCACTCCAATAAAATACACAGCCTTTATATCGTTCAACTGAATCATTATCTTCTTATTTCTTTTCCTGTTGTTCCCTCATACGAGGGTGTCATACGGTTCTTCAACTAATCGTATGACCACTTCTGCTATAATCCTATCTGCATCTGCTCTTCCCAACTTTGCAATATTATCTTTCAATTCATTTTGCTTTACTTCATCTTTTGCCAAGGCAATGATGGTGGTTAGCAGTTTATCTTTTGCTTCATGATCCTTCACCATCAACGCTGCATACTTTACAACCAGGTTTTGCGCATTGGCTGTTTGATGGTCTTCTGCTGCAAAAGGAAAGGGCACAAATACGGCCGGTTTGGCAACTAAACAAATCTCTGCAATGGCCATTGCTCCTGCTCTTGAAATCACCACATCGGCGGCGGAATAGGCATGTTCCATTTGTGTGATGAACTCGTTCACCCACACATTGAATTTCCCTTCGGCTCTTTCTTTCCCTTTTGCTGCATATGGTTTGCCTGTTTGCCAAATGAGCTGAAGATTATTTTTTTCAAACTCATCCATTCCTGCATCAATCGCTTCATTGATACTTTTGGCTCCCAAACTTCCACCAACAACCAACACTGTTTTCTTGCTGTCTTCCATTTCAAAATATTGTAAGGCCTCATGTTTTGTAATGGTAGAAGCTGAAATAGAAGCCCGTACAGGATTTCCGGTGATCATCAATTTTTCCTGGGGAAAGAATTTTTGCATTCCATCACTGGCCACAAAAACTTTCGTTGCGTTTTTCCCCAGCAGGATATTTGATTTACCTGGAAACGAATTGCTTTCATGAATAAAGGTTGGTATGCCTTTACTCTGTGCAAAACGCAGCACAGGATAACTGGAATAGCCTCCTACTCCAATGACTGCATCGGGTCTGAAATGTTTGATGATGGTCCGCACCTGCAAAAAACTCCTTACAATCTTAAACGGCAAACCAATATTTTTTATCAAAGAACTTCTGTTAAAACCTGCGATGTCTAATCCTTTTATTTCATATCCTGCCTGTGGCACTTTGTCCATTTCCATTTTACCTTTTGCACCAATAAACAAGATCTCTGCATCGGGCTTTATCTTTTTAATGGCATTGGCAATGGCAATAGCGGGAAAAATATGTCCGCCTGTTCCTCCACCAGCCATTATGATCTTCACACTCATGCCATTGCTTCTTTTACTTTTTCTTTTGAACCTTCAAGGTCTTCCACATTTCTTGCAACACTTAAAATAATGCCGATGGATAAACAGGTGAACAGGAAACTGCTGCCACCCATACTCACCAATGGAAGTGTAACGCCTGTTACAGGAAACAATCCCACATTCACAGCCATATTGGTCATGGCCTGGATCACCAATGTAAAACTCAATGCCAATGCCAGGAATGCTCCGAATGCATAAGGACATTTTCTGAACAGTTTAATACTCCTGAACAAAAACACTAAATAGATAAAGACAATAAATGATGCACCGATCATTCCATATTCTTCAATGATGATGGCATAAATAAAATCGGAATATGGATGCGGTAAAAAATTCCGTTGCTGACTGTTGCCCGGTCCTAATCCAAAAATGCCACCTTTGGCTACAGCAATTTTTGCCTGTTGCACCTGGTAAGGCGATTCATCATTTTTAGCATACATATAATCCTGTACCCGTTTGATCCATGTTGGCACACGACCTGCTGAAAGCATGGCAGGTAATTCCTTTGTTTTTCCTTCCTCTTTATCATAATAGACTTTGGCCATGATCAGCAGGAAAATGACAGGTATCATAGCAACGCCTACCACCAGCAGAATATGTTTTACACTTACACGACCTATGAACAGCAGTAATAAACTTGTTGCTCCGGTTAATAATGCAGTTGAAAGATTGGCGGGCATGATCAATACACAGATGATGATAACCGGTATCATCATTGGTACAAATCCTTTCCAGAAATCTTTGATCACATCCTGTTTTTTTGATAGCAATCTTGACAGGTACATAAATAAAGCAAGCTTGGCTATATCAGATGTTTGAACGGTGAGGTTGATGATGGGCAATTTGATCCACCTGCTTCCATCGTTGATTATCGTACCAAAGAATAAAGTGTAGATCAACAGTACAACGGAAATATAAAACATCACTTTCGCAACCCTTGAATAAATGGTATAGTTTACCCGGTGTGCAAAGTAAACAATCAATATGCCCAATGTGATGAAAGCAATTTGTTTGAAAAGGTAAATAAACGTGTTGCCCTTGTATAATTTATACGCCAATGAGTTGGTAGCACTGTACACCACCAGCAAACTCACCAGCGACAATACAATTACAATTGCCCAGATCACTTTATCGCCCTGTGTCTTTTCCTTTATTCCCAGTGGAGGAAACTTTGATGTGATGTTGTTGATATAACTCATTCTTTTTTACTTTCTTCATTCCGTTAAACGGAGTGAACTTATAGTTCTCTAACTGCTTTTTTAAACTGATCGCCCCTGTCTTCATAATTTTTAAACAGATCAAAACTTGCACAGGCCGGGCTTAACAAAACCGCATCGCCTTTTTCTGCAAAATGATACGCTGCTTTCACTGCATCTTCTGCACTGGTTGTATTCACCAGTAACGAAACAAAATCTCCAAAAGCCTCATGAATTTTTCTGTTATCCATTCCTAAACAAACAATGGCTTTTACTTTTTCTTTTACCAGTTCTTTCAATACTTCATAAGCATTTCCTTTATCCACACCACCGAGAATGAGAATGGTTGGTCTTGTCATACTTTCCAATGCATACCATGTAGAATTGATATTGGTAGCCTTGCTATCATTGATATATTCTACCCCTTTAACCATCGCCACCATTTCCATACGGTGCTCTAAGCTTTCAAAAGTGGTAACGGCCTCCCTGATTTTTTCTTTGCGGATTCCTAATGTTGCCGCTGCAATACCTGCTGCCATTGTGTTGTACTGGTTGTGCTTTCCTTTAATCTTAAAATCGTCTACGCTCATGGTCACTTTATCATCATTCACAGCAACTGTCATATTGCCGTCTTTGATAAAAGCTCCTTTTTGTGGTTCCTGTTTCATGGTGAATGGTAATGGGTTTGAGTGGATAGTTAGTTTTTTGAGATATTTGGCTGTTATGGGATCATCCAAACAGTAGATGAAATAATCGTCTTTTGTTTGATTTTGTATAATCTTGAATTTTGCGTTGATATAATTTTCAAACTTGTATTCGTACCTGTCTAAATGATCCTCTGTGATATTGGTGAGAATAGCAATCTCTGCACGAAAATCTTTGATGTCATCCAATTGAAAACTGCTGATCTCTGCTATATAAATTTGTTTGGGATCCAACGCTACCTGTTTGGCAATGCTGATGCCGATGTTACCAACCATTGCACAATCCAATCCTGCATGTTTGCAGATATGATAGGTTAATGCAGTAGTGGTTGTTTTACCATTGCTGCCTGTAATACCAACAATTTTACTGTTGTTTTTAAAGCGCCATGCCAGTTCAATTTCACTGATCACCGGAATTCCTTTCCTGCGGATCTTTTTCATAATGTCGCTTCTGTCAGGAATACCGGGGCTTTTTACAATTTCATCTGCACTCAATATTTTTTCTTCGGTGTGCATGCATTCTTCAAACTCAATTCCAAATTCTTTCAACTCCTCTTTGTACATATTTTTAACCGGAGCTGCATCGCTCACAAATACATCATACCCCTGCTTTTTTGCAAGTATAGCGGCGCCTGTTCCGCTTTCTCCGCCTCCCAGTATGTAGCATTTGTGTGCCATCTTTTAAGTTGTAAGGTTTAAGGTATAGGGTGTAAGGACGTTACTCTGTATTTTTTTCCTTACACCTTATGCCATTCAGCTTTTACCTTTCGTTTGGTTTTTGTTGAACTTTCTTTTATTCTTTTATAAAAAATAAAAAAAGGCTCTTCATAAGTATGGGTTAGTACTGGATTCAGAGGTGTTACATAGGTGGTTCTCTTTTAGTTTTACAAAGGATCAGTTGGGTTTGGATTTTGAAAACCTAGGTGGCCTTTCAATAACCTCGTTTACCGGATCTTCAATGTTACAATCGCAAACACAACACAAAGGATGGTTGCAATCCAAAAGCGTGTTACAATCTTACTTTCATGAAATCCGAGTTTTTGATAATGATGATGCAAAGGGCTCATTAAAAAAATCCTTCTGCCTTCACCATATTTTCTTCTGCTGTATTTAAAGTATCCAACCTGGAGAACCACGCTCAGATTTTCTACCAGAAACACTGCACAGAAAATGGGTATCAATAATTCTTTCCGTACTAAAAATGCCAATGATGCAATAACTCCTCCCAGCATTAAACTTCCTGTATCGCCCATGAATACCTGCGCCGGGTAAGAGTTGTACCACAAAAAACCAATACATGCTCCAACCATAGCTGCAATGAAAATGGACAACTCACCAATGCCGGGTATATATAAAATATTGAGATAGTCGGCCAAACGCATATTGCCGCTTGCATAAGCAAAAATGGCCAGGCAAATGCCGATAATTGCCGAAACTCCCGTTGCTAAACCATCAATACCATCCGTAATATTTGCACCATTTGAAACGGCTGTTACAATAAACACTACAATTACCACATACAATATCCATGTAGCTCCACGGATGGCTTTAGGTAACAGTTTTGAATAATTAAATTCATGACTTTTTACAAACGGAATGGTGGTGATAATTTCATCTGCTTTGATCATGATCCTTTCTCTTCCCTCAATTTTTGGCCTTTTCGTTTCAGCGCCGGCAGGCAATTCTGTACCTGTAAACTCACGGTAGGCGCTAACCGAATCATTAAACATCAGTGTTGTTGCAACAGCAACACCTAATACAACCTGGCCCAATATTTTAAACCAAC
Source organism: Lacibacter sp. (assembly GCA_046593655.1). GTDB lineage: Bacteria > Bacteroidota > Bacteroidia > Chitinophagales > Chitinophagaceae > Lacibacter. The sequence goes on from JBKJNM010000208.1 coordinate 20,424, forward strand.
CTGCTAACCCGTCTTTATCCCCTTTCTTATAAGCAATGCCTTGTTGCTGGACCAACCGAGTTGCACGGAGTTTTAAATAATCATCAATAAAACCAATCATACCCATCCACACCGTTGCAAATAACATGAGCATGATGTACACCTTGCTTACATCTGCAAGCAGCAACGTAGGAACAATAATTGCAACGATGATAATGAGACCTCCCATCGTTGGTGTTCCTTTCTTTTGTTGCTCTCCTGCCAAACCAAGATCTCTTACCGTTTCACCCACTTGTTTTTTGTGGAGAAAGTTGATGAGTTTTTTTCCAACCACTGTTGAGATGATGAATGATAACAGCACCGCCAACATCACCCTGCTGGTAATAAACTGGAACAGGTTGTCGCCCGGGAATTTTATCCCGATGCTGTTCAACCAATCAAACAAGTTTTTTAACATGCTTCCAGTTTATAAATTAATGACCTCTATTTCTCTTTACTTACAGTTATTTATTTATCTAACAACTCAAATATTTCCTGCAATACCTGCTTATCATCAAATGGATATTTCACTCCTTTGATATCCTGATATTTTTCATGTCCCTTTCCTGCCACGAGAATAATATCTTCATGCTTAGCCAAACTCACTGCTGTTTTAATGGCTTCTCTTCTATCTGCTATAGAAATAAATTTTCTTTTGGCGGCAGAGCCCAATCCAAATTCCATATCGCCCAATATGTCCAATGGATCTTCAGTACGTGGATTATCGCTGGTGAAAATGACCCTGTCGCTTAACTCACATGCCACTTCGCCCATTACAGGACGTTTGGTTTTATCCCGGTCACCACCACATCCAACAACGGTGATGACCTGCTCATGTCCACGCTTTAATTTTTTAATGGTTGCCAATACATTTTCCAATGCATCGGGGGTGTGTGCATAATCCACTATTCCCAGTATGAGTTCTTTGGGTGAAATCATATAATCAAATCTTCCTTCTGCACCTGTTACACTGCTCAACACCTGTAATACTTTATGTTTATCCTCCCCTAATGAAACAGCCGCAGCAAATACAGCCATTAAATTGTATGCATTAAACTCACCAATCAAACGGAAATGCACTTCTTCATGATTCACCATCATTTGCAACCCGGTGAGATTATTTTCCAGGATCTTTCCTTTGAAGTCGGCAATCGTTTTCAACCCGTAGTATAACTTCTTTGCCTTTGTATTCTGTAACATTACTTCTCCCCGCTTATCATCTTTGTTACTGATGGCAAATGCATGGGACCCAAGAACATCAAAAAAACTTTTCTTCACTTTAATGTATTCATCAAATGTTTTATGATAATCTAAATGATCATGTGTGATGTTGCTGAACAACGCACCTGCAAACTGAATACCTGTAATGCGGTGCTGATGAATAGCGTGGCTGCTGCACTCCATAAATACATAGGTGCAACCGGCATCATACATCTGCTTCAATAAATGATTGAGATGAATGACATCGGGTGTTGTATGTGTTGAGGGAATTACTTTGTCGCCTACATGATATTCAACTGTTGAAATCAATCCGCACCTGTAACCAAGCCCGCTGAACACTTTATATAAAAGAGTAGCAATGGTTGTTTTACCATTTGTTCCTGTAACACCCACCACTTTCATCTGCTCACTTACATTACCAAAGAAATGATTGGCCATAAAACCTGCAGCCTCGGCACTATTGGCTACCTGCACATAATTAACCTCTTCATTTATTTGCTCAGGGAACTGTTCACATACAACAGCAATTGCACCCAATTCAATTGCTTTATTGATATACTCATGCCCATCTGTTGAAACTCCTTTGATGGCAATAAAGCAGGCTCCCGGTTGAATGTAGCGTGAATCAACCTGCAGATCATTGATTTCAATGCCTGTTGATCCGTGAACACTGCGGATATGCACTTTATACAATATGTCTTTTAATAAAGCCATCAGTTTAGATACAAAACAATTTGTTGTCCTTTTGCAACAGGCGAACCTGCAACAACAGACTGATTATTAATTTTTCCTTTTCCACTCACCTGTACTTTCATACCGGCTGTTTCTAAAACATATAAAGCATCTTTCAATCCCATCCCTTTTACATCGGGCATAAATGCATCGGCCGTATTGAACGTTTGTGATTGAACAGTCTTATTTTTTAAGCATGATTTTCTCCAGTTACCCACCAGTTGATCCGTATAACTGAAACCAAATTGTGTGGAGATGGTCTGTACTTCTTTTTTCATTCCGTTAAAGGTGTACATCATTGAATCAACAGGCGACTGCAGTTGATAGGGCATTTGCTGCTCCTGGCTGTACTTATAGAGATGGTCAGCAATTTCTCTGAAAACGGGAGCTGCCACAGTTCCACCATAATAGTTAGCAGCATGTTGTTTATTTTTTACAACAACAATGATTGAATACTTTGGGGCTTCTGCTGGAAAATATCCGGCAAAGGCTGATTGATGTACGCCATCACGGTATTTATATTTACCATCATTTACTTTAGCTGTTCCCGTTTTACCACTTGCTTTATAGAGTGCAGTTGCAAATGCATTCTTACCTGTTCCTTCTGTACAAACTGCTGCGAGGCATTCCTTTAATTGTTTGATAGTTGCTTCACTTGCAATAGCATTATTGAGTACAATGGGGTCGTTCTTTTTAATAATGGTGCCGTAACTCCTGATCTCATTCACCAGGTAAGGCCTCATTAATTTTCCATTATTGGCAACCGCATTATAAACCATTAATAATTGCAGAGGTGATAACATGATCTCATATCCAAACCCCCATGAAGCCAATGTTTGCGGATGCCAGTACTTTGCTTTGTTGGGGTTTTTTACCATTGGCTTAAATTCTTCATTCAACTCAATTCCTGTTTTAGTGGTGAGGTGAAGATTGCTGAGATGCTTATAATATTTTTTAGGATCGGCTGTATAATATTGATAAGCCAGTTTGCTCATAGCAACATTTGAACTTTGCGTAAAGGCATTCTTGATGGTTGTTACTTCAGGACCATGATGATCATCAACAATCGTTCTGCCATTCAACGTCCAGCGACCACCGTTGATAATAATATTATCGTTAATGGTAACATGTTTGTCTTCTAATGCAGCGAGGAGTGTTACAAGTTTGATCGTTGAGCCCGGTTCAGAAGTACGAAGTGCATAATTGTCTGTTTCAAAATAAGTACCGTTAGGTGTACGACCGAGGTTTGCAATGGCTTTGATTTTTCCTGTTGCCACTTCCATTACAATACAGGTTCCTTCCAATGCCTCATTGGTTATCATGGTGCGCATCAAAGCTCTTTCTGCAATATCCTGTATGTTAACATCGATCGTTGTATACACATCATTTCCGTTTTCTGGTTCCACTTCAAATCCTTCAACCGGCATCATTACACCGCCAGCAACAAAACGAACCAATCGTTTACCGGTAGTGCCACGCAAAACGCTGTCGAACGAACGCTCCAGCCCTACCAGTTTTGAGTTTTCCCTGTACAATCCAATTGTTCTGAAACCAAGCTCTCCAAAGGGATTCAGGCGTTTTGTCTTTACTTCAGCAATAAACCCGCTTTTATTTTTTCCTAAACGAACCAGTGGAAATTCCCGTAGTTGTTTGTATTCTTCAAACGAAACTTTTTTACGTAGTGGATAATAACGATCCTTGTTTTTATAAGCCAGCTTTAATTCTTTATTATAGGTTGCGGCCGTTTTATCTTTAAACAATCCTGCTAATGAAATGGAGAGAGAATCAATATTGTTGAAAAAACTTTCCCCTTTTTTTTGACGCAATCCTTCTGCAGCAAAATCAATATACATATCAAATTGAGGCAATGATGTACTTAGCATGCTACCATCTTCACTGTAAATGGTACCACGCTCAGCATCCAGGTCAAGAATTTTTGTATGCATACTGTCGCCCATACTTTTCCAGTAGCTGCCTTCAAAACGCTGCGTATAAAATGCTTTACCCAAAATGAGTACACCAAACAACACCAGGCCAAGGAAAGCCAGATACACCCGCCACAATATGTCTTTTTTAACTTCCATTAATTTTCTTTCAGTTTTGTGCTATCGGTTAACAGAATGGGTTGCTGAATATTTTCTTTCAAACCAATTTGTTCTACAGTCTTAGCTACCTCACTCAACCTGTTTTGAAACATCAGTTTGCCATTGAGTGTTTTATATTCATACTCCTGCTCCTTTAACTGCTTGGTTGTTTTGTTGATATTACGGATGGTATTGTCGGCGTAATGGCCATTGGCGATGTAGAATACCGCCAGTAAGGAAAGAAAGAGAAAGTATGGAACGTTTTTTACGATCCACTGGTAATTCAACCATTTTTTAAAGTCAATCTTCGGCTCTTTAACTGCCATTGGTTTGTTTGTAGTTTCCTGGTTTTCTGTTCTTGGTTTATGTCAGTTTTACAAAGGGTTTATATTTTTTCGGCTATTCGAAGCCGTGCACTTCTAGATCTCGGGTTTTGCTTTTGTTCTTCCGCTGATGGTTCAATAGGTTTTCTGGTGATGATGTTAAACACTTTTTCTTTTTCCTCTCTATCAAATGGGTTATACACTTCCTCTTCAAAACTTCCTTGTTTAAAAAAGTTTTTCACCAACCTGTCTTCTAATGAATGAAATGAAATAATCACCACACGGGCATTGGGTTTCAGGATAGCTGGTAATTGCTCTAATAACTCTTTCAGCGCATTCAACTCTTCATTAACTTCAATTCGCAACGCCTGGAACACCTGGGCAAAATATTTATTGGGATTCCCTTTCACCACGGATTGCAAGGCCTGTTTTAATTGTTCAATCGTTTGAAACGTGTTGGTACTGCGTTGCTGAACAATTGTTGTTGCCAATGTTTTGGCGTTGGTTACTTCTCCATACTGCTCAAACATTTTATGAAGCTGCAGTTGAGTATAGGTTTGCAGAACAGAAGAAGCAGTAACCAGTTGTGATGGGTCCATCCGCATATCAAGAGGACCATCAAACCTTGTTGAAAAACCTCTTGCTGCTTCATTGAACTGGTGACTGGATACTCCAAGATCGGCAAGCACGCCATCTACTTTTTCAAACCGATTAAGTTTTAAAAAGCGGCTGATGTGTTTGAAATTGTGCGGAACAAAAACAATACGATCATCATCCGGTAAATTTCTTTTAGCATCAGGATCCTGATCAAAAGCAAGCAATCGTCCTTCTTTATTCAATCGTTTCAATATTTCCCTGCTATGACCACCACCACCAAATGTGCAATCAACATAAACTCCGTTTGGCTGAACATGCAAGGCGTCGATTGCTTCGGTAAGCAAAACAGGAATATGATAAACATCCTGTTGCTGACTGATCAATTTCTCTTCAGCAGCTTGTATTTTTTTTTGCTTCGCCATATTCCTTACAACGTTGGAGACTTCACCATCACCTCATTGGCCAGGTTGCTGAAATCGTTGGTTGAAAGGGCTTCAAAGAACTGTTTGTACTTAGTACTATCCCAAACTTCAATTTTGTTTCCTTTGGCAAACAACACCACGTCTTTATCCAATCCGGCAAACTCCTTGAGCTGAGCAGGAATCAATAGCCGGCCGGCTGAATCCAGTTCAATCGTAGTAGCCCCATTTAAAAAGTAGCGTTGAAACTGTCTTACTTTTGCATCAAAATCGTTTAACTGACTGATTTGAGTAAAAATGGGTTCCCAATGTTTGGCATGGTATAGAGCGAGGCATGAGTCCAGCCCACGGCTGATCACAAATTGGCTGTTCCAATCTTCCGGCATCTGCTTTTTAAAGCCCGCCGGGAGTAAGAAGCGCCCTTTTGCGTCCAATGTAACTTCATATTCTCCCAGAAAACCAATCATTTAAACGATTTTGTTATTAAACTTACACAATTAAACACAAAATAACACTTTTTCCCACTTTTGAATCAAAAGGAGTAAGTTTTATTTTGTCCACAAACTGGTGAGCCTTGCTGGCAGTGAAGCACAGGTCGATTTAAAAGCTTTTAAAATATGTTTTATGTGAATTGCAGTGAATTACCTGTGGAAAACCTCAATTTTAATGTGCATTAAATCAAAAACATGGCTATTGGGTATTCAGGAACCTCCTTGATAAAGAAACCCGGGATCAGGGATGATATGAAATTATTGATTCTCTGCCTCCGGACGGGATGATCGATTATTGTAAATTAATTGGTGCAGATTGTTCAACAATTATGCAAATCCTATTAAAATCCGGACTTCATTCATGTATTTGCAACCTCCCAAAAAGAATTTCTATTGCTTTATGATACAATTAAACTGCGTTTAAGAGGCAACGTAAGTATATGGGTGAGCAGGTACAAAAAAAGTGCAGGTATCCCGACTGATCTAACAGAAGACAAGATCAGAGAATTTGCATTGAAGAATAATCTTGTTGATATATAAAGTGTGTGCAGTAACTGAAATATGGAGCGGATTGAAGCTTGTAATCCCAATAGCAAAACGAAGACTACTTTTTTAAAGGAAATTCAATTGTAAATGTGCTGCCCTTTCCGGGAACACTATCGGCTTTTACTTTTCCATCATGTGCTTCTGTCATAGTTTTTACATAACTCAAACCAAGTCCAAAGCCTTTTACATTATGCACATTGCCAGTATGTGCACGGTAAAATTTTTCAAATACTCTGGCCAGCGTTTCCTTGTTCATCCCGATGCCATGATCTTCTATCTGGATGCGGATATGCTTACCAATTGTTTTTGTACTGATCTTTAAGTGAAAAGAATCATCTTTTGAATATTTCAATGCATTATCAACTAAGTTATTGATCACATTCGTGATATGTACTTCATCCGCTTCCATGAGATCATTGGTAGCATTGAGCTGTACATCTACCCTTCCCTGTTTTTCTTCGATCTGCAATTGAAGATTGTTCAACACATTTTTAATGATATCGTGTACATGAAGTTCTTTTTTGTTCAATTGCACCTCTTGTTTATCCATTTGAGCAGCCTGCAGAATAGACTCAACATGTTTGTTCATCCGTTTGTTTTCTACCTTGATCATGCCCGTAAAATAGTCCATTTTTTCAGGGCTGTTTAAAACCTTCTCACTCTTTAATGCATCCACCGCCAATGAGATGGTGGCCAGTGGTGTTTTTAATTCATGCGTCATATTGTTGATGAAGTCGTTCTTCATATCGGCCAGTTTTTTCTGCCGCAACAATGTTCTGATGGTGAGGAAAAATGCAGTGATGATGATTAATGTAAAAAAAATAGCTCCACCGATCATCCATCCTAATGATTGTAAAATATAGGATTCGTAATTGGGAACCACAACAACCAATACTTCATCCGGTGCCAAACTCTCCAGTAAACTTCCGCCTGCAGGAATCAGCGGATAGAAAGCCCGTTTATTGTGTACGGTATCAGTTGCCATGTCAATAAACCTGGGCGATTTTAATTCATAATGTCCAAACACATTATCACTCGCCACAGCAAATTCAAATTTTGTATCCTTGAGGTTTTGCCTTAAAAAAGCTTTCTGCAACTTTTCTTTTATTTCATAAATGGTAAACCGATTGGTCACTGAAAACTGTTTATAAATATCATATGCCTCGCCAGGAAATTTCATACCCGGCATTTGTCCGGGATTATTAAACGTTATGCTACGTTGTGCCACCAGTTCTTCACCTACCTGTTGAATAGCAGTAGAAATGTTTTCTTCGAGCTGCTCTTCCCTGAACAATGCCAGCGTTCGTATCCACGATACCTGGATATAAATAATACCAAGCAGGGATAGTGTAATGAGCGCAATAATAACCGGAAATGTTTTTTTCATCAATTTCAGCTTTCTTTTTTTCAGCAACCCTTAATAATGAGGCTGCAAAAATACCCGTGAAAGTAAAAGGAAAAACCCGGAAAAATGACCTCGTGCTTCTTTTAACTTCCCTTTTACATCCAATCAAGGAGAAAAGATTCACTAAAGAAATGAAAATTACTATGTAAATTAAATCTATGATTGAACCGCTGACAGGTGTTTTACTGATATCAGATCCTTTTTTAAAAGATCCCAACTTTCAACGAACAGTTGTGCTTTTGTGCGAGCATAAGGAAGAAGGAAGTTTTGGGTTGGTATTGAACCGCACTGTTAACCAAACCCTTGATCAGCTCATTACTCAACTGGAGGGTTATACAATACCTGTTTATTACGGGGGGCCGGTACAAATGGATACACTGCATTTTATACATGAGTTGCCTGATGAAATTCCAGGTGGTCAGGAAATTACCAAAGACATTTACTGGGGTGGTGATTTTGAACTGGTGATGGCACTATTGAAAAAAGATGCACTCGACTTATCAAAGATCCGCTTCTATCTTGGATACAGCGGATGGAGCAGCGGACAATTAACGGATGAAATAAAAGAAAAAAGCTGGCTTACGGTAACTGCTACCCGAAACCTGGTTTTTAATGAGCACCCAGACTCGATTTGGAAAGAAGCCGTAAATTCAATGGGTGGAGAATACAAACAACTCATTAATTATCCCATTGATCCGCAGTTAAACTAAGGCTTCAATAACGGAAGCAAACAAAGTGCTCAGCTTTACATCTGCTTTACCGGCCACTTCAATGATCTCTGAAATATTTACAGGTTTCAGGTTTTCAGGATCACACTCATCTGTTATTACACTTACTGCCAAACATTTTAAACCTATTTGATTGGCAACAATCACTTCGGGCACGGTACTCATTCCAACCATATCAGCACCGGTGCTGCGCAACCATCTGTACTCTGCTCTTGTTTCTAAGTTAGGCCCCATCACAGCTACATAAGTTCCTTTATGCAAAGGAATGTTTTGCTCCGTTGCTTTTTGCAGTATGAGTTCTTGTAATGAATGATCATAAGGTGCACTCATATCAACAAATCGTTCCCCCAAAGCAGGGTCACTCAAACCACGCAGTGGATTATCCGGAAGCATGTTAATATGATCGTCAATAATAATCAAATCGCCTTTTTTATAATTGAGATTCATACCCCCTGCAGCATTACTCAACAATAGCGTTTCAACACCCAATTCTTTCATTACCCGTATGGGAAATGTAACCTGTTGCAAACTATATCCCTCATAATAATGAAACCTGCCTTGCATAGCTATTACAGGAAATCCGCCAACAGAACCATACAATAAATTTCCTTTATGAAACTCAACTGTGGCCTGAGGAAAATGAGGTATGTCTGTATATGGAATTGACAACTCTACCTCCATTTTGTTGATTAAAGCCCCCAACCCCGTACCAAGTACAATACCTACTGATGGCTTCACTTTAATGCCTTTGTTTAGCAAATAAGAAGCGGACTCTTTTACTGCTGCAACAAGATTGTCCATTATTTGTATTTTTAGAGTTGAATATCAATCTTCAGAACCTCGATTTACGTAGATCCATGAAAATAAGTTTTTTGCGATTACTATCCTTACTAATACTATTTATTTTGCCTTCATATGATGTATTTGCCCAGGGTGGGTACAAAGAGGGAGATGCTGTGCAAGACTTTCCGATAAAGAAATTACTGAACCCGGAAAAGCCTGCTGAAACTTTCAATGCCTTAAGAAATGAGATTACTATTCTTGACTTCTTTGGAACTTGGTGTGTTCCCTGTATTAATGCATTACCACATCTTGTAAAAATACAGGAGAACTTTAAAGACAAAATAAATGTCATTCTTATTTCAAATGAAGAAGAAGCTCGTTTGCAGAAATTTCTAACAGTTAGAAAAGACTTTGCTTTCTCCATTGTTTCTGATGAAGATAATAGGATCACTAACATATTTCAGCCACCTTCTTATCCATACACTATTGTTATTAAAGATGGAAAAACCCTGGCTATTACAGAGGCCGCAGAAATAACAGAAGAAAATATCAATAACTGGTTAAAAGGTGAAAAACAACCTGAACAAAAAGAAAGCCCAACTGTTAGTCCAAAGACCAACCTCAATGAGGTGATGAATACAAAGAAACGAAGTGCCAATGATCTGATTCGTTTATCTCAGGATTATATGTATGCTGCAAAAACAGGAGAAATTACAGGTTCATTTGAACAGCAATTAAAGACAATTACTCTTTCTGATCTCAGCAAAAAATTAAGCACAGATGATGAAAAGAAAGCATTCTGGATCAACCTCTATAACGGTTACGTACAGGCTACTTTAAGTAAGAACCCAGATGCTTATAAAAGCAAAAGTGCTTTTTTCAAAAGCAAACAACTCAATATTGCGGGTTTACAACTGAGCCTTGATGATGTAGAACATGGCATTCTCCGCCGTTCAAAAATAAAATGGAGTGCTGGCTATCTCAATAAGTTTTTCCCGGGTAAAACAGAAAGACAATTACGTGTAGACAAATTGGATTATCGTTTACACTTTGCATTGAACTGCGGAGCCAAAAGTTGTCCGCCGGTTGCTTTTTACAATCCTGAAAACTTAAATAAACAACTGGACATTGCAACAACTGCATATTTAACAGGTGAAGCAGAATATGATAAAGCTTCAAATACTGTAAAGCTTTCGGCTATCATGGGTTGGTTTCGCAAAGACTTTGGGGGTAAAAAAGGAATGCTCCGTTTGCTGAAAGAAAAAGCAATTCTCCCCAACGATGCAAAGCCTACCATTAAATTCAAATCATACGATTGGACTTTATATTTGGGTAATTTTCAAAACTAAAACCAACATCATGAACAATCATTATTACAATGCCGAAGACCTGGGAAAATTTGGTAAGATCGGGGAATATCAAAAAGAACTGGCAGATAAATTCTTCGGCTGGTATGGAGCAACTTTTGCCGACAGTGCTTTAACAGCCAAAGAAAAATCATTAATTGCATTAGCAGTGGCTCATGCGGTTCAATGCCCTTATTGCATTGATGCATATAGTAGTGATGCATTTGAAAAAGGGTGGAATGAAGCGCAGATGATGGAAGCCGTACATGTGGCGGCAGCAATCAAAGGTGGTGCTGCATTGGTACATGGCGTGCAGATGATGAATAAGGTGAAAGAGATTGCTATGTAAATAAATCCAAGGAACCATCAACCATTAATTTTCTACAGATGAGCAGCAATACAAAATCATTAAAGGCGCAGGGAAATAGTTTAGCCGATGTGCATGAACAAATTGAAATATTAGAACATGGTTATAACGGGCATGAATATCGTATTGTGCCCTTTCAGCAAAAACTTGAAACAATTGGACTTTACCCATTAACATCAACGCAGCTTGAAATCTTTCAGATAAACGTTGGTAAAATGTGTAATCAGGTATGCAAACATTGCCATGTAGATGCAGGCCCAGATCGTAAAGAAATCATGACCCGTGAAACAATGCAACTCTGTCTTGATGTTCTTCTTGCCCATCCATCTTTTAAAACAGTTGATTTGACTGGTGGTGCACCGGAACTGAATCCAGACTTTCGTTGGTTTGTAGAAGAAATAAAAAAACTGGGTAAGCATATCATCGTTCGTTGTAATTTGACCATCATCCTTGCCAACAAACGTTTTCATGACCTTCCTCAATTTTTCAAACAACATCAGATAGAAGTTGCTTCTTCGCTTCCCTTCTATTCAAAAGACCGTACAGACCGTCAGCGTGGCGATGGTGTGTTTGAAGATTCCATTAAAGCATTGCAAATGCTGAATGCAGTTGGATATGGTATGGAAGGAACAGGATTAATTCTCAATTTGGTGTACAATCCTGCAGGTGCATTTTTGCCTTCAACACAAACTACTTTGGAAAAAGAATACAAAACAGCATTGAAAAAAGATTTCGATATCGTTTTCAATTCGCTGTTCACCATTACAAATATGCCCATCAGCCGCTATCTTGATTATTTGTTACAAACAGAAAATTACGAGAAGTATATGGAGAAGTTGATTGCAGCATTCAATCCATCAGCTGCTGCAAATGTGATGTGCCGCACAACATTATCCATTGGATGGGATGGTTTTATCTATGATTGCGATTTTAACCAGATGCTGGAAATGAAAGTTTCCTGCAAGGAATCACAGCATTTATCAACATTTAATTCCGCTGTTTTAAGAAACAGGGAAATTATCATCAATCAACATTGTTATGGCTGTACAGCAGGTATGGGCAGCAGTTGTGGTGGTGCTGTTGCATAATTGATCATTGTAAAACATTTTCATATTATATAAAACCATATAAACAGTTATTTCGTTCATTCAATTATTTAACAATTATGTGCTGATCGAAATTATTACTGACAGGCTTATAAAGCAAAGACAATATATTTTCTCAATGGCAAAAACTTTACTGGTAGCATTTACTTTTTTATTACTTAGTCAAAATACTTTTGGTCAGGTTACCAGTGCAGGGATACGTGGAAGTGTAAAAGCAGAAACAGGTGAAGATCTGCAAAAAATAACCATCCAGGCCATTCATGAGCCAACAAAATCTATTTACAGCACAGTATCACAAAAAGGAGGCACTTATAATTTGCCAAACCTCAAAAGCGGTGGGCCATACACCATCATTTATTCTTATGTTGGTTTTGTAAGCGATACCATTGCAGATGTGCAGTTAAGCTTAGGTGCTACAGAAACCATCAACAGTGTATTACAGCCCTCAACACAAATGCTCAATGATATTATTATTAAGAGTAATAAAAAAATCATTCGCAGAACAGGCTCCGGCATATCTATTTCAAAAAGCCAGCTCGAAACATTTCCAACCATTAGCAGAAGCCTTCAGGATTTTACACGATTAAGTCCACAGGCAAATGGCAATAGTTTAAGTGGTACCAACTATCGTTACAATAATTTAAGTATTGACGGTGCATCATTGAATGATGCCTTTGGTTTTACAGAACCTGCAAGTGGTGCCGGAGGTTCATTGGCATCAGGTACGCCTGGTGGTTTGGCCAAAACACAGCCCATTAGTTTAGAAGCAATACAGGAAGTGCAGGTAGAAGTATCGCCATATACCGTTACATTGGGGAATTTTACCGGTGGCAGCATCAATGCAGTTACAAGAAGCGGTACCAATCAATTTTCAGGTTCTGCTTTTTTCTCCGGAAGAAATCAATGGTTAACCGGGCCAACTGCAGATGATAAGCGCCAACGCATTGAAAAATTTTCTGACTATCAAGCTGGTTTTCGATTAGGCGGCCCCATCATCAAAAATAAACTCTTCTACTTTGCAGCAATTGAAATTGGCAGGCGAAATGAACCGGTAGCTTTTGCACCAGGGAGTGCAGGAGCAGTAATACCTTTTGATATTGCACGTTCTTTATACGATACCGTGTTAAAGCGATACAACTATGATCTTGGTTCTTACCAGGATGTTGAGTTAAAAATCAACAGCGATAAGTTTTTTGTAAAGCTCGATTGGAACATAAACAATATACATAAGCTGAGCATCCGTCATAATTATGTACAGGCCTTTGCAGATAACAATGAGCGTTCAGCTAATATTCTAAACTTCGGCAGCCAGGGTTTTCGACATTACAGCAAAACACATAGTGCAGTATTTGAAGCAAAGTCAAACTTCTCCAGCCGGTTTTCAAATAATTTGATTATTGGCTATACCAATACAAAAGATGAACGTAAGATCAAAGGCGATTTATTTCCGCATATCGAAATTACCTATAACACGGCTAATACCATTTATCTCGGAGCCTACCGTGAAGCAGCATTATATGGGTTAAACTTAAAGACATTCGAGTTAACAGATAACCTTACATTTTATCGTAAGAAACATACCATAACTGCTGGCACACACAATGAATTTTATTCAATCGATTATCGTTTTCTTACTGCATTTAACGGAAGATGGGCTTACAGAAGTGTAGATGATTTTTATGCAGGCAAACCAAGCCGCATACGTGGCGTTTACAATTTGCAGAACAATGATTATGAATACAATCGCAACAACCCATCCGCAAGTTTTCGTGTATTTCTCTTGAGTCAATATATTCAGGATGAAATTGCTCTTACAAAAGATCTGCGTATAACAGCAGGTATTCGCTTTGATTACACTGCTTATCCAGACAGGCCGGGCGTTAATACTGATGTAACAAAAACAAAGGGATTCGAAAATTTCAGTAACAGTAATAATCCGTATCCGCAAATTGCACCCCGACTTGGCTTTAATTGGGTGGCGAGTAACAAACTTCATCTTACAATCCGTGGGGGAACCGGTGTGTTTAACGGACGTATGCCGTTTGCATGGTTAGCCTATCCTTATTACAACAGCGGCACTACTTATGGCAATGTAGATTACCGTCCATCGGGTGTTGTTCCGTTGATGAATGATATATCGCAGGTAGCAAGCATGTATCAACCGGGTATTCGTGAAATCAATTTACTTGATAATAACTATAAGTTACCGCAAGTGTTCCGTAACAGTCTTGCAGCCGATGTAAAAGCAGATAATGGATGGACCGTAAGTGTTGAAGCTGTATATACAAAAACGCTCAATGATGTATTGTATAAAACCATCAACCTCAAAGACAGCACCGGCAGCTTAACCGGCACAGGCGATAACAGAACCGTTTTCCTCGGCAGTGGCAACGCACAAAAAGTAAATAGAAGTTTCACCAATGTTTTCCTGCTAACCAATACAAAACAGGGCTATCGTTACCAGCTTTCTGCAACAGTTGGCAAACGTATCAAAGCATTTCAATTCATTACATCCTATACCTACGGGGTATCAAAAGATATTTCCAATGGGGTGCGTGTTTCACCACAAGCCAACTGGGAATTCAATCAAACCATTTTACCAAACGCACCACAGCTTTCCTATTCTAATTTCGATTTGCGGCACCGCAGCATCAGTAATTTACAATACAATCATCAATGGAAACGCAATAGTGTTTCAGCCATTTTTGTGTACAACTTACAATCCGGCAGTCCATATACTTATACCTACATTGGTGATATTAACAGAGACGGTTCGCCTAACAATGATCTTATTTATATTCCACGCAACAGCAGCGAAAGTAACCTGGTGGCTATAAAAAATACAGCAGGTGCCGTTATAACAACTGCGGCGGAGCAATGGGAACAACTGAATGCATATATACAACGTGATGCATATTTAAGTAAGCGCAGAGGACAATATGCTGAACGGAACGGAGCCCGTACCCCCTGGAACCAACAGTTGGATGTAAAACTGATGTACAATAAACAGATCGGCGCAAAAGAACACCCGCATACCATTAGTTTATCGCTGGATGTATTCAATCTATCAAACCTCATTTCAAAAAACTGGGGCCGGCAATTTTATGTGCCTAATATCTTAAACAGCAGTTATCAATTGCTTACCGTTGTAAGGATAAACAGTTCATTACAACCTGAATTAAATTTCTCGAATCCAAAAACTACCGCCTGGCAATATGATGCACTCCTATCAAGAGCACAAGGATTGTTTTCTGTTCGATACAGCTTTTAAGAAACTGGTATGAAAAGATGACTCATTTAAATATCAACGATCACTAAAAGTCTGATAACATTTTTAGAAAGAATTATATCAATAAACATTTACCTTCTAACAAATAAAACATGAGCACTACTTATCTCGAAACAACAAAGAACGTTTACAAAGAAGCAGCAGAAAATCCGCAGATTGGTTTGTGTTGCACTACAACACCTATCTGGCAACTGCCTGGTTTGGATATGCCTGTTCGTATGCAGCAAATGAATTATGGTTGCGGCAGTACCGTTCATCCAAGAGACCTCGTAAATAATCCAAGGATATTGTATGTTGGCGTGGGCGGAGGAATGGAATTGTTGCAGTTTGCATATTTCAGTCGTCAGGTGAACGGTGTCGTTGGTGTTGATGTGGTGGATGAAATGTTGCAGGCAAGCCTTAACAATTTTGCAGAAGCAGAGCGTTTAAATCCCTGGTTCCGAAAAGAGTTTGTGAATTTGCGTAAAGGTGATGCGTTGAGTTTACCTGTTGCTGATAATAGTATTGATGTAGCTGCACAAAACTGTCTGTTCAATATTTTTAAACAGGAAGAATTGAAACAGGCTTTGCAGGAAATGTACCGTGTATTAAAACCAAGAGGTCGTTTGGTGATGAGTGATCCAACCTGTGAACAGGATATTCCGGAGAACCTGCGTGAAGATGAACGTTTGCGGGCCTTGTGTTTAAGCGGATCATTACCATTGTGGGATTATATTAAAATGATCACCGATGTAGGATTTGGTACGGTTGAAATAAGAGCAAAACGTCCGTATCGTATTCTTGATCCAAAGAATTATGACACTAACGAATTGTTGTTTATTGAAAGTGTGGAAGTATGTGCCATTAAAGATCCAATGCCCGCTGATGGACCTTGTGTGTTCACCGGTAAAACAGCGATCTACTTTGGAACCGAAGAATGTTTTGACGATGATAAAGGACATGTACTGATGCCCAATCAACCATTAGCTGTTTGTGATAAAACAGCAGCGGCATTGGCCAGCTTACAACAAGAAGATATTTATATTTCAGGCTCCACCTGGTTTTATGATGGCGGTGGCTGCTGTTAATTAACCCCTACATGACGAAGAAAGCAATTATTGTATTTGTAAAAAATCCCGAACCGGGAAAAGTAAAAACAAGATTGGCAAAAGATATTGGAAATGCTCCGGCCGTTGACGTTTACCGTCAATTGTTGCAGCATACACATACAGTACTGTTACCAATTGCTGCTGATAAATTTATTTTTTATGCAGATGAAATTAACCGTCGTGATCTTTGGGAAATACATTCGTTTTACAAACAACTGCAGCATGGAAATGATTTAGGCGAACGCATGCAACATGCATTTGCTTTCTTGTTTGAACTGGGTTATGAACAGGTATTGATCATTGGCAGTGATTGCCCGCAAATCTCTCCTGATCATTTAAACAACGCATTTGAGTTATTAGAAACACATGATATTTGTATTGGTCCTGTTGATGATGGGGGTTATTATTTATTGGGGTTGCGTGCCGTTCATCCGGCTTTCTTCAGCAATAAGGCATGGAGTACCGATACGGTTTACAGCAGTACAATTCATGATGCAGCAGAAGCAGGATTAACTGTTGCTGTTACAGAACAGTTAAGAGATGTAGATACCCTTACCGATTGGGAAGAGTTGAAAGAGCTGCTGGATTATCAGAAAGCTTCGCCAATGGTAAAATAAAAAGCGGTTGAATTTTTTCCGAAACCTGCGTCTAAACGCAGGTTTAGTTTTTCTGCAGGGTTCAATGCAAAACGGAGACCGGCACCATACGATGTTCGAACCTTGTGTACAATATTTTTCAATTGATCGTTGACTGCTCCTGTATTGGCAAACACAGTTCCACCAAATCGCTTATAAATTTTAAAGCGATATTCTGTTCCTAATGCGAGCAGATTCTTATCTCTGTATCGCCCTTCATAAAAGCCACGCATCTTTTTATTACCACCTAATAATGCCAGTTGACTGAAAGGTGCATTACCTGAAACCATATCAGCATACAGGTTAAAGGCCCAAACATTTTTTCGTTTGGTTGAAAGAAAAGTTGATGCATCAATTGTGTATCGGTTGTATTGATAGTTACTGCCCGTTGCATTGCCATAAAAATGCATGCCTGCATCTACAAACAAACCGGAGCCCGCAAAGAAAATATTATCCCGTGTGTCGTAATTTAATGCAGGCCCAATCCCTGAAATAAAACTACGTTTACTTCCTGCAATAATACCACTTGCCAATTGTTTACCCGGTTCTGTTTCAATGATCTTATAATCTTCCAGCCAGTAACGAACACCTGCATACAAATAAGGATTGATCCTACGCAACAGATTTACTCTTATGCGGGGATAGTTTACTTTGTATAATTCTTTATAATCAGAGGGCTGTTCATTTCCAATTCCAAAAAAGAAATACGAGTATTTGTAGTAGCCTGCTTCGCCATAAGCAGCGAACTTACTGTTACGAGTATAAATGCGGAACGGTGCAAACAGTAACAGCTGTTTGTTGAAAGTATAAGCTGCACCAAATTGTATTTGCGATGGATAACGTTGTACACTATCTTTTTTATTGCGGAATGTGTACGCTGCAAAGCCACCAACGGCCACGCTGGTTTCAGGCGAATAGAATACAACGGGAAAAGCTGATAAACGACGAGGTTTATTTTTTCTGCTGCTGTCTTGCGAAAAAACATTGATTGTAAATAAGAATACGGTGACTGCAGAAAAAATAAACCTCATAATATTTTGCGCCTGCTACACTTTTACCCTTGAGAAACTGAGGCTTTTCACCATCCAGTTGGGCAAAGGTTTTTCAGGCTTCCTGTTTTTTAAGTTTAAATACCATCCTATTTTTTTAAGGATCGGTACACGATGTGTTTCCACATATTCGATCCATGTACCATCCGGATCTTCGTTGTAAGAAAAATGGCCCGCTGCTTCACCCATATCAAAACTATTGGCACTGTCTACTGTAAAAGGAAAACCATGTTCATTACAGATACGTTCATGTTCTTCATATCCATTAATATCGAAGCATACATGAATATATCCCTGATCGCCCCAATAACGATTTTCAAAAATATGTTTCGGCGTACGGTCCGTTACTTCCACTAATTCAACATAGGTAGGGCCTAAAAGTTTTGAAAAAGCGCCCTCTTGTTTGCGGGTATGACCCAACATCACACGTTTAAAATGATGCTGACCACCTGGTATTTTGCTGAACTCATCGTAATGACCTTCGCTTAAAAACAATTGCTTATCGTAACCCAATACCTTTTCATAAAAAGGAATTGCTTTTGCAATAGAACGAACACCAATTGTTACTCCACAAACAGCACCTGTTAGCTGGCCTGTATTACTAAACCAATGATCATCGGCCATCACCTCAAAAATATTTCCATAAGGATCTTTCAAAAAGAATGATTCAATACCACCGGGGTTTTCTTTTGGTGCACTCAACAAATTCAAACCTTCTTTCTCATAAAATGCATAGGCTGCTTTTACATCCCTGCATTTTATCTTGATCACGAAAATACCAGTATCACCTAACTGCACTTCAAATGCTGCTGGTTGGGACTTCCTGCTGGTATATTGCCAAATTTCAAAACCACCGCCACCCTGCATATTCAATGCAAGAATAGCATAACGCTCATGTCCTTCACCTCCGGTATAGCGTTTCATCAGCTCAGCTCTAGCAGCATCTTTAAATACTACAATGTCTGTTCCAAAATATTTATTGTACCATTTAAAAGCTTCGTCAGCATCCGTTACTCCAATTCCAACCTGTTGAATACCGCTGATAATTCGTTTCATTAATCTTATTTTATTTACGAGTATGTGAAGATATTAGTTTTTACTTTTTTACCATTTCAAAATTTGACGATAGGTCATTAACATCTCTTGCTGGCTTGCTCCTTTTTTATACATGGCCAGCATCCTGCTATTGGCCCATTGCACTGACCATAAACTGTTTTTATCATACTTTCTGTCGGAAATGAGTGCACCCTTACTGAAAATTTTATACCTCTCTCCCGCTCTTGCCCTTTTTACAAATTCATAATCCTCCATGATCATCATATTACTTTTATATCCGCCTGTTTTTTGAAACAAGGTTTGTGTGATAAATAAGGTTTGATCGCCGCCGTAACAAAGAAACCAGTCAAACCTTGAAAAGACCGACATCAATTGTACATACCATTTGGTGGTATTGAACCTTGTACGATAACGGCCCAATGAAAATCCTGCTGCTATCGCCTGTTGAATATCTTTTGCAAAGCTTTCAGGTGGAAACACATCGGCATGTACAAAATAAAAAACGGAACCCTTTGCCTGGGATGCACCATATTTTAATTGTGCGCCTCTGCCTTTTTGTGGTGAGACGACAACCTTTGCTCCGGCTTTTATTGCTTCTTCTTTTGTAGCATCGCTACTCTCAGCATCGCATACAATTATTTCCTGCAATAAACCAGCGCCATGTTTGGCAAGATATTGTACTAATGAAGCAATCGACTTCTCTTCATTGTATACTGGAATAATAACTGAAATCATACAAACAGAATTGGGGGATGAAGATAAGTAAGACACAGAAAAAAACCGCAGCGTTTTGCTGCGGATGGTGTATTATTTAACTACGCTTATTGATTATCAAAAAAGCCTTGAAAATTATTTAATAGCCTTAGCTGCTGCCGAGGAGTCTGATGATCTTGCTCTTAATCTAATTGAAGTTTTTTCTCTTTTGGATATTTTACACTGTATTTCATTTCCATCTTTTTCGATTGTTTGGGATCGATGGCAGATGTCCAGGTGATGATCTTTGTTTCATCGTTGAGTTTGGCACCATCATATTTCAAATCATCCACTTCAATTTCTTTCAAAGTTGAAATGGGGAACTGATCATCAACAATAATATTCACTGGCACATTCTTGTTATTACGGACTGTTATTTCAAACTGTTTGTTATCCGTACGGTTGCTGCCAAGGAATTTTTTGTTACTGAATTCTTTCAGCAAGGTTCGTTTAATAGTAATGCCTTTGTCAACACCCAATGAAAGTGATAAGGTATCAGAGTCAGTTGAAAGGTCGAGATAGGATTTGCCGAGATAGGTTCCTTCAAAAAACAAATTAGTTTCGCCTGGAATTAAATTCAAATCCTGCCAGTTAGTGAGCTTGGCTGTTAGATAAGCTGCTTCGTCGAGTTTTGGTGCTGAGTAGTATTCGTAGTAAGCAGCAATACTTGTTTCGTTAATACTGATTGTATTCATCTTGCCATCATTGTTCACTGTTGTGATTTCCTATATTTCGTATTGTGTGGTGATGGGTTGAAACGTAGTGATGACTTGTAGTGGAATAGATTTATTTTTTATACTGGATATGCCTCTTATTTGAACACCCGGTGTGGAACCGGCTAACCCATTATCAGTTCCGAAACCAACCGCTACTACTTCTTGTAGATTATTCACCATCGGTTTAATAGCTACATTTACAAAACTTCTTCCTGCTGTAAACTCATAACTTTCATATCCAACAGACGAGATTACTAAAGTTTGTGCAACATCATTTGCTTTGATGCGGTAAAATCCATTCGCATCCGTTGTTGTGCCTTGGGTTGTTCCTTTTACAACTACACTTGCGCCGGTAACTGGTGCGCCATTATCGTCAGATACTCTACCCATGAGCATTTGATCGCTTCCGCTAATTATCCATTGCTTCATGTAATTACTTACCTGTGCATTGGTATAGGATATAAACCATGGATTGATCAATGGTTTCGAATTATTTTCATTGGGATTTCCGGTTGATAAAATCATTTTAATGTTATTCCAGTTTTCACCGCTTGTTTGATACACATTGGCATTCATTTCCAGTTGCAGGTTACTTACCACATCCTTCACTCTGATATTATAAGTTGGATACCATCCTGCTTTTTGAACGAGATAAGTTATTTCAAATGGAACAATTGCGTTTTCTTTTACATCAGCCAGGATAATGATTTCATTTGTTGAGAGATCGATCTTTCTGCTCATCTCAGCCAGTTGATTGGCAAGTTTGTTTCGTTCTTTTTCCAACTCTTCAATCTCTTTCTGTAATTGTAATTGTTGCTTCAATACTTCTGTGAGTCTGAACCGTTGAAAATCGAGCGCCTGCTTTAATTCTTCTGGTTTTAGTGTAGTAGTTGAACCGGCTATCTGCTGATTTTTAATAAGCATCGTTTCTTCCTGCTTAAATACTTCCAGCATTTTTGATGTCATCGTTATCCTTTCATTCAGTTCAAGATGTTTTTTCTGTAAAAGTTTTATTTCTTCTCTCACTTCCTGTTCTTTCAAATAATCCCGTTGAACACGTACGGAAAGAATAGTGAGTTTGCCATCAGCCTTCACTTGTACACTTTGTTTTTCAATATCGGTGGAGATGCCTGTAAACACAATCTCCTGCTTGCCAGCAGTGATGGATTGTTTCACAGTTCGTTTTACCTGTGCACCTTTCATAAACACTGTTACCTGTTCCATCTTCGTTTCAACCGGAACACGTTTTACTGATTGTGCAGATAATATAACAGGAAGAACATAGAGCAGGAATTGCAGCCATTTCGTTTTCATAAACAGTTTGTTTTATGAACGATGGATGCAATGAAGTTGCTGATTACATAAAGTCTATTTCCTACCGGTTGGCGGAGTTATTTCAAAATTGATTTTTGAAAGGCCCAAGGGGCCGAAATGTTAGTAGAAAATAAAATAAATCGAATAATTTTAGCTCCATCGGAGCGATATGTTCTATAATTCGCTCCGATGGAGCTCTGGGAAGCATTATAAAATCACATTATCTACTAACATTCCGCCTCTATGAGGCTAAATAAATTAACTCAGCCAACGGGTTATTTCCTTTTTTTCTTTACTGCAAATTTGATGCTGATGCTACCCACACGCCACAGATCAACTGAAACTTTTTTCAACTCACAATCAATCTTACTGCCCTTAGTTAGTTTCAGTTCTTCTACAAGTGATTTTGAAATAATGGCTTTAATTTTTTCCCCCTTCTCAGCCCCAGGCATTTGTAGTTGCTCTGTTGATTTTTTTGCAGTTGTTATTATTAGTTGAAGCAAATAAAAATCTGTTTGAGCTGCATAGGGCTCCACTGCAAGCACGGTTGCAGAAACACTTGATTTGTTGGGAGCCATTTGTACCATGCTTGCAATTTAAAGATGAAGCGACTATACAAAGATAGCCGCTTCAACATGCCTGATTCTGATTGAAACTATTTTCTCCTGGCAGCCTTCTTTTTCTTTGGAGCGGTTGCCAGGCCGGTTTTAACGTACAAGTCTGCTGTGATCTTTCCTGCGCTGAGTTTTATATTTCTTGCCGCAACATTCGTTGGCAAGCTACCATAAGATTTAGAGTTGGGCTTTGATGTATTGCTGAATGTTCTTTTATACAAACTGCCTGGCCATGCATCGGCTGTATCGCCTTGATTCGTTCCTGCTTCCAGGTGCTTTTTATTATCGGCTTGTACCAATGCTACTTTATAATGCATTTCATTGGCGTTGCTGCTCATGGCATCATCAATATGATAAATGAGTAATCCTTCTCCCGGAAGATATTTGTCGTAATTTTTTTTCATGCGATGCTCCATTAAAAAATATTCACTCCCCGGGCCACCATCTTTCCATAAACGATAAACAGTTTTTGAATTTTTTACATCATCCAATTGCACCGCTTTTTTATTACTGCTGAGATTAATGGTGCTTACCCAATTCTGATCTGCTTTACACCAGGCACATGGATGAGCAGGTGTTAATCCATCGTTGTTCCAACTGCCGCCAGCCATCAAACACCAGTCTCCAATTCCTTCACTGGTATAATCATCATCATACAAATCAGGAAAACCAAATAACAAATGTCCCAGCTCATGTGCACATACACCAAGCTTGCAATCTTCGGGAACGGTGAGGTAGGCATACAAATGTGTGCCATCTGCATTGTAAACAGAAGGGAAGACCCACTTGTGACTCCAGATATCATAATTGTTTCCTGTTTCTTCTGCGCCACGCCCGGCATGAATCACAACGAATGCATCTACATATCCATCATTGTCGTTATCGTATTGCGAAAAATTAACAATAGCATTCGCTGCTTTGGCTGCATCCATACTCATGGTTCTTGCATTGGGTAATCCATTATCTGTGCCTGCACCATTGCCTGCATATATTTTTAATGTACGAGGCATGCGATAAGGACCCACTACCTCACCTGCTATATTTACTATCCCATTGGTAACTTCTTTATAATATTCTTTTACGCTTCCTGTTGGTATAATTCCTTCAGAAAAAAATAAATCCTGGAAATGTTTTTTTGATTTGGTGAATGCCTTGTCAGAAAAATCAACTAATACAACGATCACCCGCAAGGTTCCCTGGGGTGGTGTTTTGGCTGCCGATAAACTTCTCACCCTTGAAGCTGATGTACCCAATGGAAATACATTGCCCGGCTGCAACATGCCATCATTCATACCAAGCCGTGTTTTGCCTTCGGGTTTGAGTAAATTTCCCAAAGCAAATGAGCCTAGTTCTTTCTTTAGTTTTTTGAATTCTTTTTTGAGTTTTTCTTTGAGATCTGGATGCGGAGCAATCATACAGCGTTCGCCATCGTTGCTGGCTGCGGCTTTTTGCATGATCTGCAGGTAACTCTGCAAGAGCGGAGAGAGTGCTTTTGATTTCATGATGATAAAGTTTGAAGTAATAAATTACTTCATCCTTTTATGAAATGCAATACCATTTTGCGGGGGGTGGCCTCACCTCTCATATCTCCTCTACAGACGCTTCGGTCTGCATTAAAAAATCCGGTAGAGAGGAGACAGTGCTTCATCACTTCATTAAACTTTTTATTCTAACATATCAACATCTTATCTATAATCATCAAATTTCAAACTTTCAACAGTTTATTAAACTTTTAGAAAAGCGAGGGTTGTGCGTTGATGGCTTCCCCTGTCGGGGGTAACCAAAGAATGCAGGTTACGAGCAACGCTCACGGAAGAGGGCTCAAAAAAAGTCCCGCTAATTATTTAGCAGGACTTCAATTATTTAATAAGTGTACCAATTATAATACTGCTTCGCTTCCTTCAACCAGCACAGTTACTTTATTATTCAACACTTCTACAAAACTGCCCTGAGGCCTCATCCTCTTATCCTTCTCCAAAAGAGAAGGACGGTGCAATAATGCAATTCCAAACTTTTTGTATTTAACATATCAGCACTGGTATAGCATTCAGCAATAAAAAAGTCCCGCTAATTATTTAGCAGGACTTCAACTATTTAATAAATGTACCAATTATGATACTGCTTCGCTTCCTTCAACCAGCACAGTTACTTTATTATTCAGCACTTCTACAAAACCACCTTGTATTTTATAAAGCTCATTACGATTTTTTTCAACCAATATCTTTAATTGTCCGGCTTTCAAAGCACTTACCAACGGAGCATGGTTATCTAATACTTCAAAGCTGCCTGCAATACCGGGCAACTGCACGCCAATTACTTCGCCGCTATATGTTTTTCCGAGTGGAGTTAAAATTTCAAGATTCATAAAAGAAGCCTCCCTAAATCCCTCCAAAGGAGGGATTTGCCACTCACAGCCCTGAGAGTGTAAGTGGTTGATTTTTATTTGTGAATTATGATGATGCAAGTACTAAATGTACAAGTGTCGAGACGCTTGGGTCTCGATGGCGAATGAAAACTTCGTCATGCGTCGCAACAAAAGTTTATTTAAGAGCTAAAAGCCCGTAACAAAACCATCATCAACTATTATTTAAAGAACTTTTCAATTTACACTCAGCTGCTGCCTTTCCCAACTTCCCCTTTGGGGGACCTGCCTGCCGGCAGGCAGGTTTAGGGGGCTTTACCCTTTTGCTGCTGCCATTAACTTCTTACCTTTTTCGATGGCATCTTCAATAGTACCAACCAGGTTGAAGGATGCTTCAGGATACTCATCCACTTCACCGTCCATGATCATATTGAAACCACGGATCGTGTCTTCAATACTTACAAACACACCTTTCAAACCGGTAAAGGCTTCTGCCACATGGAATGGCTGAGAAAGGAAACGCTGTACTTTTCTTGCACGGTAAACTATCATTTTATCTTCTTCACTCAATTCATCCATACCAAGGATGGCAATGATATCCTGTAATTCTTTATAACGCTGAAGGATCAGTTTTACTTTGTTGGCTGTGTCGTAATGTGAATCGCCAACAATGCTTGGAGTAAGGATTCGTGAAGTAGATTCCAACGGACTTACCGCAGGATAAATACCAAGATCGGCAATCTTACGATCTAATACAGTAGTTGCATCGAGGTGAGCAAATGTTGTGGCAGGTGCCGGATCAGTTAAATCATCTGCAGGTACATATACCGCCTGTACAGAAGTAATTGAACCGTTACGTGTTGATGTGATACGTTCCTGCATCAAACCCATCTCCGTTGCAAGTGTTGGTTGATAACCTACCGCTGAAGGCATACGACCTAATAAGGCCGATACCTCAGAACCTGCTTGTGTAAAACGGAAGATATTATCAACGAAGAACAAAATGTCTTTTCCTTTTCCTGTGCCATCTCCATCACGGAAATATTCGGCAATAGTTAAACCAGAAAGAGCAACACGGGCACGTGCACCGGGAGGTTCATTCATCTGTCCGAACACGAAAGTTGCTTTACTTTCTTTCAACCCTTCCATATCCACTTTGCTTAAATCCCATCCACCTTCTTCCATGCTGTGTTTAAAGTTGTCGCCATAGTTCATGATACCGGCTTCAATCATTTCACGCAACAGATCATTTCCTTCACGGGTACGCTCACCTACACCGGCAAACACACTCAAACCACCATACCCTTTTGCAATATTGTTGATCAATTCCTGAATCAATACTGTTTTACCTACACCGGCACCACCAAACAAACCAATCTTTCCACCTTTTACATAGGGCTCAATGAGATCAATTACTTTAATACCTGTAAACAGGATTTCGTTTGAAGTACTCAAATGTTCAAATGCAGGTGGCTTGGCGTGAATAGCACGACCACCTTCTTTGCTTACTTGTGGTAACCCGTCAATGGCATCACCTGTTACATTAAACAAGCGACCGTTGATCAATTCACCTACTGGCATAGTAATATTTTTACCGGTATCGGTAACTTCCATACCACGCACCAAACCTTCAGTTCCGTCCATGGCGATGGTACGAACACTATCTTCACCAAGATGCTGCTGCACTTCCATTACAAGGATATCTCCATTTGCACGCTTTAGTTCAAGAGCGCTGTAAATTTCGGGGAGTGTACCGTGAAATTGAACGTCAACAACGGCACCAATTACCTGCTTAACCTTACCAGTAGTGGCCATATTAAATGTATTTAAAAGAAGGGGTTATTATTCAGGGCGCAAAGGTAAGGGAGGAGGCCTAATTGTCCAATTAGAAGATTTGAAAAGTTAGCATTGGGGAAAAGTTAAGTCTTGAGCTGAATATCAGCTCATCATAACTATACTTTTACTTGTGATTTAGAGAGACAAATCATGCAATTCGTTCAGTCTGGTTCGCCCCACCTCCGACGCTTCGGTCGGAGCCTGACATTCATCGTGCGATCCAACCCCTCTCCTCACGGAGAGGGACTCAACTGCATACAACTATTTATTTTTTAAACATTCGTGATATAATAATTATCATCCTAATGATCTTTCACAACTTTTCGCTCACTTTGTGGTTATAAGTTCTTCCATGTTTAAACTTAAAAAAGATTTTATGAAAAAGATTATATCTGCCTTGTTTGCTTTTACGGCGATATTGTTTTTGTTTGCTGCCTGCAACAATGAAACAAAAACTACAACCGAAACCAAGGAACCAAAACTGAAAGAAGAAAATACCACTTATATGGCCGACAGTGTAACCATGAATGGCTTTGTGGTGTATGATGAAAATATTGAAGGTGTTCGTCCAGCGGTTTTAGTGGTGCCTGAGTGGTGGGGTATGAATGATTACTCCAAAATGCGTGCAACAGAATTAGCCAAGCTGGGATACATTGCCATGGCAGTAGATATTTATGGTAACGGTTTAACTGCCGATAACCCTGATAGCGCTGGTAAGTATGCCATGCCGTTTTATCAGAATCCGCAAATGACCAAAGCAAGAATTGATGCTGCTATTGCTAAGATTAAAACATACGCACAAACTGATGCTTCTAATATTGCTGCAGTAGGTTATTGCTTTGGTGGTGGAATTTTATTAAACACTGCAAGACTTGGTTCTGAGTTGAAAGCAGTGGTCAGTTTTCACGGAAGCCTTATCGGTACTCCTGCTGATAAAAACCTCTTGAAAACAACTATCCTTGTTTGTCATGGTGGTGCTGATCCGTTTGTTCCGGCTGCAGAAGCTACTGCATTCAAACAACAGATGGATTCCATTTCGGCAGTTTATACTTTTAAAGAATATGCAGGTGCTATGCATGCATTTACCAACCCCAATGCAACAGCAATGGGTCAAAAGTTTAAGATCCCGATTAAATATGATGCTGCAGCAGATTCAGCGAGCTGGAAGGATATGAAAGAGTTTTTGAATGGGGTGTTTAAGAAATAAGTTTTGCTGAATATCATTTTGAAAGCCTTCCGGATGGGAGGCTTTTTTAAATTATAATCTTATTAATTCTCCAATAACAGTAGCTCTAAGAGTATAAACTCCTCCCCACAACGGTGTATTAGTTAATGATTGTGTTTTCAAGTCTTCGAAAACGAATGAAAATTGAAACCGATTTATTTGTACCCCAAGAGAAAGGCCAAAGAAACTTACATTTTGAGGGCTTTCTCCATTCAATGTTTTTGAAAATAAATTTCGATATACATTAACTGTCCCATCTGTTATTGTAAGAAACTTCCAAAATGGCTGAACTATTAGGCCCACTTTATTATCTTTTTTTATCTTTATTTCATGCGAGAAATTTAATCCCAAAATCCAAGTACTAGACTCTATACTAGATGAATCTTCAATCGCACCTTTGATGTTGATTTTATGAAAATTATATTCGATAAATGGGTTCAATTCTGTATTAAATACATAATCATCAGTGGCTTCGTGCTCTATTATATTAAAAAGATTTTTTATTAACGGCATGAAATTATATTCAAGTCTAAAAATATAACCGGATTTACCCCTGTCTGGAAGAAAAAGACTTGCCAACTTTATTGAATCAGCTTTAGCTGAATCGAGTTCTGATCCCAAGTTAAAACCTACGTAAAATTTAAACTTGGGATCATTTCGTATGGGCAACATTTGAATAAAAACATTTGCTGAGGGGTTGAGTCCTTGTCCGTTTTGTGTACTACTAATATTTCCCAATCCTTCAATAGCTACTCTGTAATTGTTGTATTTATTAGTAGTCGAATCTTTAATTTTCTTTTCTATTATTTTATAAAGTTCAGGATGCTGCTTTTTTAAAGCAATAAGAACCGTGTCTTTTGCTGTACCTAATTTAATTTTGCTCTTTGGTTTTTGAAATGACTTTGTTTCCAATCTTGGATAAATAATCTGAGCGGTTGATGAAAAATAAATCAATACAAATGCTATTGCTGTTATTAGTTTTCTCATGAGATTAATTTTTCAAATATTTGTTAATCTCATTTTCAAATAAAACCGTCTTTTGCCCTTTTTATTTTGTTTAAATCACCCTCTCACAACACCCCCCACCCAATCGCTTTGTTCACCACTTTGGCAATGGCACCTAATGCAGCATTAATGGTTCCTTCAACTGCAATCAATCCCAAACCTTTAATGGAAAGTAACACCGTGCGGAAAGCACTCTTTTGTATTTCAATATGCAGCAGGGCTTCTTCTTTGGTGATTTTTCCTTCCAGCTTCAGTTTTTCAATAAGCAAGAGTTTGTTGGCCATGTTCAGCGTTTCATTTTCGGCAAATGGTTTGGCCTGTTTCCAAAATTTACCAAGATTGTCTTTGGCTGCCGACAGCATGTCTTTTACCAATGCAGATGTATCGAGTGACATATCATAAAATTAAAGTGAAAAATAAAAAATGCAATCCCCTGCTATTTTTAAAAACATTGATTTTTTATCCGGCCTTTGCACGTTGTTTCAACGCCATTAAAAAGTTAATGATAGCACCATACTGTGTTTCAAAAGTGTCTTTCAACAGCGTTACTTCTTCCGGTATCAGCAATCCGTTCGGCTTTCCTTTATGCAGTTGCTGCAGGCGACCGATATTGGCTTCGAGTTCATTGATCATACTTACCATGATTTTATTTTTATCAATCGCCATGTTACGGATTCGTACCGTTGCAGCTTTTACTTTTAGCTTCTGATAAAATTGTTTTTGATTGTCGTATTTCATCGCCACATTGTCGGGCTCACTTTCTAATGCTACAAAAAATGCCGAAGTCATTTCCTGCATTTCAGTAACAGTGTTATCTGTTATTTCATCGTAAGGAGCAAGCAGTGTTACTTTACATGAAGGGAGTAAAAAAAGAAGGGACAAAATCGAACAGGAAGTTCGACCATACTTTGTAAGTAGTGTGAACATATGAAAAGGTTTATACAACAAGCTACAAATGATCTATGAAAAATAAAAGGCCTGTTTTACATTCACCGGCGCAGCGCATTGTTTAATAACTGACATGGATCATAAAAAAAGTTTTAGGAAATACCCCACATATAAAATAAATTGAGGAATTAAAAACTCAAACCAATGGCGCTTCAACCCTGGCGAACCGGTAAGATTATTCGTATTGTTGATGAAACACCTAATACTAAACGTTACTGGTTTCAACTTTCTGAAACCGACGTCTTTGATTTTAAGCCGGGGCAGTTTGTGCAACTTGAATTCCCCATACACGAACAACATAGTAAACGGTTGCGCAGTTATAGCATTGCTTCATGGCCCGATGGCAGCAATGTATTTGAACTGCTCATTGTATTGAATGAAGCAGGTGCAGGAACCACCTGGTTGTTTGCAAATGCAGTGGAAGGAACCGAGATTCCTGTACGAGGAGCCATGGGAGTTTTTACCTTGCCAGCTATTATTGAGAAAGACCTTTTCTTTATTTGTACAGGCACAGGGATTGCTCCATTCCGCAGCATGGCAAATTATATTAAACTGCATAATATTCCGCATAAAAATATTTACCTGTTATTTGGCACACGTAAAAGGGAAGATCTTCTTTATTATGAAGAATTGAAACAATTGCAGGAAGATTGCCCTGGCTTTTATTTTATTCCCACACTCTCAAGAGAAGAATGGGATGGGCGTACAGGCTATGTGCATCCCATATATGAAGAACTCTGTAGTGCTAAACAAGAAGCCGGTTTCTATTTATGTGGATGGAAAGCCATGATTGATGAAACAAAGAAACGAATCATGGAGATGGGTTATGATAAAAAAGCCATTCACCAGGAGTTGTATGGTTAAGTAAAGGCCGATTTTGAAAAAATGATGTTCCCCCTATTCACAGTTAATATGAATCAGGTTCAACTCTAAGAAGTAGTTGTTATATTCGTAAAAATAAATATCCCTTATGGGTGCCTCTTCACTCATTGTTCTAATCATTGCCGCCCTTGCTTTTTCAGGCATCGCCATACTTATTGCCAAAGTTGTTACCAAAGCCACCAAAAATAAACAGAAGGGCGAAGCAATTGAATGTGGTATTCCAACTGTTGGCTCTAGCTGGGTACAGTTTAATGTGGGCTATTATCTTTTTGCTTTACTCTTTTTAATTTTTGATGTGGAGCTCATTTTTTTATTTCCATGGGCAGTGGTTGTAAAACAAACAGGATGGCTGGCATTCATTGAAATACTCATTTTCTTTTTTATATTATTTATGGGCTTTTTGTATGCACACAAAAAAGGAGCATTGAAATGGAAGTAAAAGAAGGTAGCCCCGCCGAAGTTGTCATTCGGGGTTTTAAAATCTAAAGAAGAATGGATGTGTACATGGATGAAATTTTTTTAATGAGAACATTAATCAGTACTTGCAAAAAATGGATGAGTTAAAAAATATTCAAGATGTTGTTTCCCCCCCTTCAGGGGATGGGGGTAAGTCTTCTTTTCCCGGCCAGATTCATGAAACCCCTGGCGGTGGCATTGTATTAAGCAAACTGGATGATGTCATCAACTGGGCACGCTCCAACTCGTTATGGCCGCTCACTTTTGCTACCAGTTGTTGCGGTATTGAAATGATGTCGGTAGCCGGTGCCAAATATGATTTTTCAAGATTTGGTTTTGAAGTGGCCCGTGCTACCCCACGCCAGGCTGATGTAATTATCATTGCAGGAACCATCGTTAACAAAATGGCCCCTGTATTAAAAAGATTGTACGACCAGATGGCCGATCCCAAATATGTAATTGCTATGGGAGCCTGCGCTATCAGCGGAGGTCCTTTTTTTTATAATACTTATTCAGTTGTAAAAGGTGCAGATCATATAATACCGGTGGATGTTTATATAGCTGGTTGTCCGCCAAGGCCGGAAGCGTTATTGCATGCGCTCATTTCTTTACAGGAAAAAATTAAAAGCGGTTTAACCCGTGAACAAATAAAAGAAGGTACCGTTTAAATATGACCACAGAAGAACTAAAGATCAAAATCACTGAACTGTTACCAACTGCTGTATTTGAAGAAGGCGGCGAATGGTTGAATATACATGCAGAACCAACGGATTGGTTGCCGTTGGCAAAACAACTTCGTACTGATGATTCTTTATTCTTTGATTTTCTTTTTTGCATTACTTGTATTGATTGGAAGACTCATTTAACAATGGTGTATCATCTGCGATCTACAACATTTCACCACAACATTGTAGTGAAAGCAAAACTCGACAGAAATCATCCTGAAATAGAAACCGTTGCTCATATCTGGCGAACGGCTGAATTTCATGAACGTGAAGTATATGAAATGTTTGGAGTGAATTTTCTCAACCATCCCGATCTGCGTTTGCTGATTTTACCGGATGGATGGGAAGGAAAAAATCCGATGCGTAAAGATTTTGAAGATCCGATTAACATGATAAAACTATAAAGCCCGGCTCCTTCTAACTCCCCAAAGGTGGAGGATAGCAGCACACAGGGCCAGCTTAGTTTGAGTTATTGATAAAAACATGAGTTGGTGATAGATGATGATGAAAGAACTGAAGTTGATTTGGAAGTTTATTAGTTGATTAAAAATAAAAAGCCCGGCTTCCCCTCTTGGGAGGGGTGCAGGGGTGGGTAATATGTACAGACAAACAGAAATAATTCAAGATGCTACAAAAGTCTCCCCTTCCGGGGGAGATTTAGAGGGGGCTGGTGATTTAATCATTAACGTAGGACCTCAACATCCTGCCACACATGGTGTATTGCATTTGGTGATTACCTTAAACGGTGAAACAATTAAAAATGTTGAACCGCATCTTGGCTTCATTCATCGTTCTATTGAAAAAATGTGTGAGAGCCTTACCTATCGCCAATTTATTTATGTTACCAGCCGCATGGATTATCTCTCCTCACACATCAACAATCATGCATGTGCTTTGTGTATTGAAAAAGGATTGCAGTTAGAAATTCCTCCACGTGCACAAGTGATACGGGTGTTGATGGATGAGTTAACAAGAATTGCATCGCATGAATTATGGTGGGGAGCAATGGCCATGGATTTGGGTGCCTTCACTCCTTTCTTTCATGCCTTCCGTGAGCGGGAAAGCATCAACGACATTATGGAAGAAACCTGTGGTGCAAGATTAACCATGAATTATATGGTGCCGGGTGGTGTAATGCACGACATTCATCCAAACTTTCAAAAAAGAGTAAAAGATTTCATTGTATTATATAAAAGCAAGATTCATGAATATGATGAAATGGTAACCGGTAATATCATTTTCCAGAACAGGATGAAGGGCGTTGGTTATTTATCTGCTGAAGATGCTATTTCTTATGGATGTACCGGTCCTGTTGCAAGAGGAAGCGGTGTAAGTTGTGATATTCGTAAACTATATCCTTACGAAATATATAACAAACTGGAGTTTGATGAGGTGCTTGAAACAGATGGTGATTCTTTTGCACGTTATATGGTTCGCATCCGTGAAATGCAGCAATCAATCCGCATAATTGAACAGTTAATAGATACTATTCCTGATGGTGATTTCCAGGCAAAAACAAAAGCCGTATTAAAATTACCAAAAGGAGAATTTTACAGCAGGGTAGAAACTGCACGTGGAGAATTTGGTGTTTATATTGTGAGTGAAGGTGGTACAACACCTTACCGGATTAAGTTTCGTTCGCCCGGTTTTTCTAATCTATCTGCATTGAATCATATGATTAAAGGAGGAAAGATCGGCGACCTGATTGCAGCAATGGGAACATTAGATTTAGTAATTCCGGATATAGACAGATAAGACCTCCCCTAACCCCTCCGAAGGAGGGGCTTTGCAAGGCACAGGGCTAACTAATTTGTAGAGTTCGATAAATAAACAAGACCTGATGATTGAAAAGAATAAGCAGAAATGCTTAGATACAATTGATGAATAAAAAACAAAGCCGGGCCTCCCTCTCTACCGGAGAGGGAACGAGGGTGAGGCCTTAACATTATGTGGAGCTTCAGCAACATAGCAACAGATTTTGATTACTGGTTAAGCCAGCAGGTAAACCCAACATGGACAATGATTATTGAAATGATCATTGCTGGTATTGGAGCCATTACGTTGTTTGCAACATTGGGATTGGTACTGGTTCTCATGGAGCGTAAAGTAGCTGCATGGATGCAGATTCGGTTAGGGCCCAACCGTGTTGGACCAAAAGGAATGTTTCAATCACTGGCAGACACGATAAAATTGTTGGTGAAAGAAGGAATAACGCCTGATGGTGCAGATAAATTTTTATTCAATGTTGCTCCGTTTATTGCAATGATTGTTGCTATGTTATTATTAGCCCCCATTGCCTTTGCCAAAGATTTTCAGTTTTGGGATCTCAACATCGGCGTATTATATGTTACCGCCATTTCGTCTATTTCAGTCATTGGTATTTTAATGGCAGGATGGGCCAGTAATAATAAATATTCATTGCTCGGTGCTATGCGGAGTGGTGCACAGATTGTGAGTTATGAATTATCTGCCGGGCTTGCAATTCTTTCTATAGTAGTATTAACAGGCAGTTTGCGTTTATCAGATATTATCAATGCACAGGCAGATGGATGGTGGATATTTAAAGGATGGTTACCAGTTTGGATTTCATTTGTCATTTTTATTATTGCTGTTACTGCCGAAACAAATCGTGCACCTTTTGACCTGGCCGAAGCTGAAAGCGAACTGACAGCAGGGTTTCATACAGAATATTCAGGAATGAAATTCGCTTTGTTCTTTTTAGCAGAATATATCAATGTGTTTATTGTATGTGCCATTGGTGCTACTTTGTTTTTTGGCGGATGGATGCCATTCCATATCGGTAACTGGGAAAGTTTTAATCATGTAATGGATTATATTCCATCCAGTATATGGTTTTTTGGAAAAACATTTTTCCTGATATTTTTGATCATGTGGTTCCGGTGGACATTCCCCCGCTTACGTATTGACCAGTTATTAAATCTGGAATGGAAATATTTATTGCCTATAAGTATGATTAATTTATTACTGGTTACATTGATGGCTATATTGGGATGGCATTTTTGACCACCCCCAACCCCTCCAAAAGAGGGGGCTTTGCAAGGCACAAGGCCAGCTTATGAAACAAGTTGATAAATTGGAAACGTTCTGATGAATGAAAGAAAAAGATGAAATGCTTAATTAAAAAAGATAACTAATAAAATAAAGCCCGGCCTCCCCTCCTGGGAGGGGTGCAGGGGGTGGGTTGCTTATGTTCTTAAAAGAATACATAAAGGATGTCTTTGGTGCATTGAAATCACTTGCTACCGGTATGAAACGGACGGGTTATTATTTTACGCATCACAAAGAAATTATTACACAACAATACCCTGATAACAGGGATACATTAGTGTTACCCGAACGCTTTAAAGGAGAGGTAGTAATGATTCATGATGAAAACAATGAACATGCGTGCACAGGTTGCACGGCTTGTGAACTGGCTTGTCCTAATGCTACGATCAAGATCATTACCAAGTATGATATGGATGAAACGGGGAAAAAGAAAAAAGCAATTGACACATTTGTGTATCATCTTGAATTGTGTACCATGTGCAATTTGTGTATCGAAGCCTGTCCTACAGACGCTATTAAAATGGCGCAGACGTTTGAACATAGTGTGTTTGACAGGAGTAAGCTGACAAAGAAACTGAACCACGATGGATCAAAGATAAGAGCGGGTGTTGAATAGGCCCCCATCCGACTTCCAAAAAAGGGGAAGCCATCAATGTGCAAAGGTCAGTTAATTTTACGAGGTTGTTTATTTGTTGTTAATTGATGAAAAATGAACTGAACTTGAAATGTTTAAAAACTATAGATTAATTATTAAATAAAGCCCGGCCTCCTTTAAACTAATTCCATTTCCATTTCCCTTCTCCTTTTAGAGAAGGTGCCGAAGGCGGATGAGGTGAGAGGGAGCAAGGGTGAGGTTATCATGACTGGATCACAAATCATATTTTATCTCATCTCAGCTTTTGTATTGAGCATGGGAATTTTATCTGTCACAACCAGGAAAATTTTCCGTTCAGCCATCTGGCTGCTTTTTTCCCTGATGGGTATTGCCGGATTATATTTCTGGATGGATGTACAATTTATTGCAGCCGTTCAAATTGTAGTGTATGTTGGCGGCATTGTTGTCCTCATCATTTTTTCGATTTTTCTTACACAGCAATCGGGTAAAGAAATGGAGAAAGCACCATTAGGAAGAACCATCTTCAGCGCATTAGCAGTATTATTCGGATTTGCATTTACTTATTTTCTTATACAGCAATATGACTTCACCGCAACGGACAAATTATTTGATTCTGATGTTGCAAGAATTGGTAATGCAATGCTCAATACCGAACAGGGTGGGTATTCATTACCATTTGAGGTGGTGAGTATTTTATTATTAGC
>JBKJNM010000231.1:0-3495 GCA_046593655.1 Lacibacter sp.
ACCATTTCCTGCGGCAGACTTAAACTCCATTTGCTGCCGAAATAACTTCCCACTACAAAACCTGCGGCAAGTAAGCCTACCACTTTAAAATCAACATGGCCTGCTTTGTAATAATTCATCATACCCAATATTGCAACGGGTAAAACCAACAAGCCCAATGAAGTGCCTTGTGCCGCATGCTGACTGAACCCAAAAAAATAAATCAATGCAGGCACAACGATCAATCCGCCGCCAACACCCACCATGCCACCGAGTATACCAGCAGCTAAACCAATAAGGAGTACGCCAATAATGATATTTGTATCCATTCTGTTTGTTTGCATGAAATTATTATTTGCTGAATTTTTCTTTGTAGTAAGCGATGGCTTCTTCAATAACTTTATAGGCCTCGGTCTTATTCTGAAAATTATCAATCTCCACTACTTTGTTTTCTAATTTTTTATATTCTTCAAAATAGTTTTTCAGTTCATGAATAAAGTGTTCGGGTAATTCATCAATGTCGGTAATATGTTTTACTGTCGGGTCCTTTGATGCAACTGCAATGATCTTATCATCCCGTTCGCCCTGATCAATCATTTGCATATTGCCAATAACGGTTGCTTCAACCAAACACAAGGGCACAATGGCCTGCGAACAGATGACCAGTATATCCAACGGGTCACCATCCTGTCCTAATGTTTGAGGGATAAATCCATAATTCACCGGGTAAATAAAAGATGAAAAGATCACCCGGTCCAGTCGGAGGAGGCCCGTATCTTTATCAATTTCATATTTACTGCGGCTGCCTTGCGAAATTTCAATGAGCCCATTTACACGAACAGGAGCATTGCTTCCAAATGAAGCGCCATGCCAGGGGTGAAGTACTGTAATCATAATAATGAGTAATGAATGATGAGTTGAATGTTCTAAGATAAAGTGATTTGCAATGGGTACAAATAAAAAACGGAGATGAATACATCATCATCATAAAGCTAGCAGAAAGTTACAGTAGTTAAAAAGAGTAACGTTGCTGACTTATTCAAAATCTTTATAGATCAGGTATAATTTACGAATGGTCTTGAATTCTTTCAATGCAGGTTCCCAGCTTTTGCGTATTTCTTCTTCACTCTTTCCGTCTTTGATCTGTTGCATGAGTGTCCTGTTGCCTGCAAGTTTGTTGAAAAAGAAATCTTCGGGCTTGCTGCTTTTAGGAGTAATAAAAAAGTCATTTTTATCGGGAAAGAGTTGATATGCTTCAATTAACCATTTCAACTGCACTTTGTCGTTTACAACATGCAATACATTTTCTGTTGTTCCACTCAAATCCCAACCGTAACATAACTGATCTTGCAGCTTGGGTGTTTTAGCGCCTTCCATACTGCGGGGTGTAAAAGTTGTTAATGTTTTTGGTAAACTTGGGTGACCAAATATCTGGAACTGTTTATTGGTTCCTCTTCCTTCGCTCAATACAGTTCCTTCAAAAAAACAAGTGGAAGGATATAGCCAGATAGATTGATTGTTGGGCAAATTAGGAGATGGTTTTACAGGCAGCTCGTACAATGTGGTATGTGTATATTTCTGACAGGGGATGATGGTCATTTCAAATTTGCCATGACGCCCCGCAAGGTCGTATAAATTTTTATCGAGCCATTCTTCTTCATAGATCATCTGTGCATATTCACCAATCGTCATTCCATATACAATGGGCACTGGTTGCATTCCTACAAATGATTTGTAAGGAGGTTCCAGCACAGGGCCATCAACATAATGTCCATTAGGGTTGGGGCGATCAAGAATCATCAGGTACTTGCCTTGTTCCATGGCTGCTACCATATAATATTCAAGCGATGAGATGAATGTATAAAATCGAACACCCACATCCTGTATATCAAACAACATGATATCAACTTCTGCCAAATCTTCTTTGGAAGGTTTGCGTTTGGTTCCGTAAAGTGATATAACAGGGATACCTGTTTTTGTATCAGTATAATTGCCTACCTGTTCGCCTGCGTCAGCAGTACCACGAAAGCCGTGTTCGGGTGCAAAGATTACTTTAATATTGATGCCTAGTTTTCTCAGCGTATCAACCAAATGTGTTTTTTCGCCAACGATTGATGTTTGATTAGCAAAAACAGCAACCGTTTTTCCTTTTAACAAGTGCAGGTATTGCCTCATGTTTTCGGCTCCGGTTTGGAACCCCGTTTCTTTTATAGATCCCCTGTTATATCCACTACGGCCATGTTTTACCTGGGCTTGGGTAAAAAGAGTTAGCAGGATGGTTACAAAGAGGAAAACCTGTTTCATTCTTCAGTGATTTTGATTCAAAGTTTCGTAAATGTAATGTAAAAAAAAGTTAACGGCCAAGTAGGTAATTCTGGTAAATTTGCTGCAAATTTTATACAATATGCAACAGGCAAAAAAAGGAGATACCGTACGTGTGCATTACACCGGTAAATTAACAAGTGGTGAACAGTTTGATTCAAGTGCTGGCCGTGACCCACTTGAGTTTGAAGTAGGCGCCGGTATGATGATCAAAGGATTTGATGATGCAGTAGTTGGAATGACAATTGGCGATAAAAAAACAATTAATATACCCGCAAATGAAGCTTATGGTGAACGGAATGAAGAAATGGTGATGGATTTTCCACGTTCCAATTTTCCTGATGATATGGCCCCTGAAGCTGGTATGCAATTAATGATGAATAATAGTGAGGGTCAACAATTTCCTGTTACCATCGTTGAAGTGGGAGAGAAGGTAGTGATATTGGATGCGAATCATATGCTGGCAGGTAAAGAACTTGTGTTTGATATTGAAATGTTAGAGATCGATTCAAAAGGGTTGATCATAATGCCTTGAGGATAACCAATAGTCGTTAGCCGGTAGTCATTAGCCGATAGTAAAGAGTCCGCAGCAGAATATACTTCAACTGCGGACTTTTGTATTTCATACTAATAACTATCGGCTAACGACTATTTGCTGCTAACTATCTACTTCTTACTCATCCACCATCCCAACCAAATACCCACCAATCCCCATGAAGCCAGAGCGTCAATCAAATGTGCGTTGATATCAAAAAGCGGATACCAGATATGTCCCGTATATACACCGTTTGTAAAACTTATAATACCAATGGCAATACTGGCAATTAAATAAGTACCGAAGCTGCCTGCGCCCATTTTTGCAAAGAGCCAGCAAACCAAAGAAACGATAAGGATATTAGCCAGCAAACCTCTTACCATATTTATCACCATATCAGCATCCATCGATTTGTAGTAAGTAAGTTTTGCCCAAGCTTTGCCTGATGCTGAGTCCATTTGCTTTTCCATTTCTTCCATGGTGGTGCCGGGTGCAGCTCGGGGTAAAATATATGAACCTTCGGCAAGTCCACTGTTATTTAGATAACTCATGATGCTGTCCTGCTTGGTTGTGTACTGTTGTCCTTTTTCATGAAGATTAGCAACTGTCCAGGAAATTGTTTGCCATGCAAAAAGTAAAATGCCGCCTACAAGGCCGCC
>JBKJNM010000182.1:0-16547 GCA_046593655.1 Lacibacter sp.
AGATTCCACATGTTTAATCCTCCTTTTTGCATAAATGAGAGTTCATTAAAGTATGACGATACATGAGGAGAACCGATATTGCCAGCATCAGTTGAGGTTGCAACAGGTATACCTGCATCCACCAACCTCTTTAAATTGACAAGTAATAAGGAGTCGTTTTTTTTACTTGTTGGAATACTTTGTAGAGTAGCTCTGTGTAATCTTCCCGTCAAAGCGGTATCAGGAAGGTTTTTGAATTGGAGAAGCGTTTGTATTGGATAAGGATGAGCATAAAAGGAGTCATTTTCGTTGGGATGGTAGTAATGGCCAAATGTTTTTCGGTACCCTTCAAAAACGGTAGTTGATGATGAAAGAACAACTTTTCTATCTTTCAGGAGTTGTATGAAATCAGCGTCAAGTGGTTCATCAAATGGTATATGTACCAGGTGGTCGGCTCCAGCTTCAACAGCCAATTGGGCTGTAATCTTTTCAAAAGCATGTACCGCTACCCGTAAACCAAGTTTATGTGCTTTTTCTATAACGGCCCTTATTCTGAGCATATAACTTCTTGCAACACTGTCTTTGTTTTTACCTGGAACCACAAAACCTATTTTGATAAAATCTGGTTTGTAAGGCAATTCATCATCAATATAACGGTGAGCCTCTTCAGCTGTTTTCATAAAATAAAAGGGATTGTCATTGCCTAAGCCTTCATATCCCGGAAAGTCATAAGTTACTAATAAAGGGCCGGTCATATAAACAGTAGGTGTATAGTTTTTCAAGCGAAAACTGTCTCGTTGCAGCAGGAAATTAATAGTAGAACCTACGTCAATTACGGTAGTGATGCCTGCCCGGCTGTAACGTCGAAGCGTATTCTCCATATTGTTGTGCGTCCAGGAAATTTCTTCAGCATAGGGTTTAAACTTCCTTAGATCCACTTGGTCAGGTCGGGTAAATACACCTCCCGACTGAAAGAAATGAACATGAGCATCTACAAAACCCGGCGACAAATATTTACCGGTACCATCAATAATTTTTGTACCTGACGGAACCGTTAATGAACTTCCTATTTCTTTGATGACAGCCTTTTCAATCAACACATCCATACCAGTAAGAAGTTTTTTGTTCTCCACGTCTACCACTGTGGTATTCCTGATTAAGAGTTGGGAATGAACATGAAAGGAAAAAGGTATAATAATCAAGAAGATAAAGAGTGTCCGCATAAAAACAATTTTTGCTACAAGTTAATAATCAGTTTACAATTCTTAAAATATTTTCGAACTTGTTGGTGTTGCTCACCGCTAACACCGCACAAAGAAAAGTAATGCACATAGCCCGCCGTCGTTGTGTGCCTGCCTGCCGGCAAAGGCAGGTTTTCACCAACGACTCATGCAGCACAGCCTTTATAAATTTTCATCGGTTGGTGAAAAACACGCAACCTCGGCGGGTATGTTTTGGCAGGCATACGAACAGCCGCAGGAGAAATTTTTTACTCAATGGATTTATAAATCAGTTCAGATTTTTCCGGTATAATGTACAGCGATAAATGTCTGACTCAGACCTTTAATGTCTGAGCCGACTTACTTTGAGTATAGGCAAAATTGATTGCTTTATATAATATGTCTCGTAGATATAATGCAGTTGATTAAAATATTTTTCTCTCTTTAGGTAAAAAAACTTTTTCCTATATACCAGCTTATAGTTTGGTAAATTAGCAGGTACAAATGTAAACTGTAACAAAAGAATGGCTACAGCACTCATAAATATTCTGGAAAAGAACAAACATCAGTATTACCCGGTAGTTCCTTTTGAACCTGGCAAGGATCAATTGTTAAAAATGGATTTTACAGAAACCAATAAAGATTTGACTAAAGAGGTGATTGAAGATGTTTCAAAATTCAGCAATTATATAGATCAACAGTTAACCAATGCAAAGGCCCGCTATGGTATTGGCGGTTATGCAGAACACCGCACAGTTTACAGCCGGAGTAAAGTTTTTGATGATGTTGATGGCGGAGAACCGAGGCGATTGCATTTAGGAATGGATATCTGGGGTAAAGCAGGAACGCCTGTGTATGCACCACTGGGGGGAATGGTACATAGTTTTAAATTCAATGATCATTATGGCGACTATGGTGCAACCATTATTTTATTACATCAATTGGAAAGCGCTGCTTTTTATACACTGTGGGGTCATTTAAGTTTAAAGGATATTGCTGTTGTTGAAGGACAATACATCAACCGTGAACAGGAGTTTGCTCATTTTGGAGAACCACATGAAAATGGACATTGGCCTCCGCACCTGCACTTCCAGATCATAGAAAATATAGAGTGGAATGAAGGGGATTATCCCGGTGTATGCAGGATGAGCGATCAGAACTTTTATTTAAAGAATTGCCCTGATGGTGATTTGATATTACAGATGAATCAATATGTATGATGAGCAATCATTTTACAATCTGGTAATTAAACATCGGTGTTCCTACAACTTGCATAGCACCCACCCAGAAAGGCATAATGGCTTCTGTAAGTCTCGCTGATTTAATATCTCCAAAGTCGAGAATATTTTCTGCCTTCCACTGAAATTTATCGGATAGGAACTGGCGAACTGTGTTTTTTGCATCAGCATCATTTCCACAAATAAACAGGTTATGATTACCATTATTTACAAGCTGGGCATTCACCATCAGGTTAGCCGTAACCGTATTCAAACCCTTGACCACTTTTGCAGTTGGTAGCAGTTTCTGCACTTCTTCACCTAATGAATAGATGTTGCAATATTTTTCCAGTAATGATGGAGGCATACCACTTGAAAAATCAAGCGGGTTCGTAACATCAATCACAACTTTTCCAGCGAAGTTATTGGGCCCTGCCTGTTGCAGGGCATCAGAAGTGATGTTGCCATTGAGGCAAATAAAAATGATCTCACCAAACTTTGCAGCATCTTCAAACATACCATTACCTGCATTGGCTCCATTTGCAATAGCCCATGCATTCGCTTTTTCATTGGCTAAACTGCGACTGCCCATCATTACTTCATGTCCCTTTGCAATCAATGCTCTGCCTATTGTTTGTCCAACCGACCCTGTGCCAAGTATTCCTATTTTCATCTGTATATTTTTATTATTTTATTTGTCAGTTGCAATGCCGTTGAAGGCATTGTATGCTGATAAGTATAATTGTTTAGTTTTACATCAAGTTACAAACCAAATGTCTAATCCCAATTTAAATAGTAATAAAGAATTGCTGAATGCTGCTGATAAGGAGTTTGAAAATAATATTCGCCCATCTACGATTGAAGATTTTTCAGGGCAAGCCAAACTCATTGATAACCTGAAAATTTTTATCAAGGCCGCAAAGATGAGAGGTGAAGCATTGGATCATGTGTTATTTCATGGCCCTCCCGGTTTGGGTAAAACTACATTGAGCCGAATAGTGGCCAATGAATTAGGGGTAAATATCAGGGAAACATCAGGCCCCGTTATTGAAAAGCCCGGAGATCTTGCAGGGCTGTTGACGAATCTTGAAGCAAACGATGTATTGTTCATCGATGAAATTCATCGCCTGAGTACGGTGGTTGAAGAATATTTATACTCTGCCATGGAA
This sequence comes from Lacibacter sp., assembly GCA_046593655.1. Lineage (GTDB taxonomy): Bacteria > Bacteroidota > Bacteroidia > Chitinophagales > Chitinophagaceae > Lacibacter. The sequence continues at coordinate 3,586 of JBKJNM010000182.1, forward strand.
GATTATCGTATCGATATCATGATTGATACAGGCCCCAATGCAAGAAGTATACAGATCAATCTCAATCCGTTTACATTGATTGGTGCTACAACAAGAAGTGGATTGTTAACCGCTCCCTTACTTTCACGTTTTGCCATAAAGTCAAGATTGGAATACTATAGTGCAGAAACATTACAGAAAATTATTCAACGTGCAGCCGGTATTTTAAATGTTAAGATCACCAGCGATGCATCAAAAGAAATTGCAGGCAGGAGCAGGGCTACACCAAGAATTGCAAACGGATTATTAAGACGAATGCGGGATTTTGCACAGGTGTTGGGCAATGGTGTAATTGATTTAGGTGTAACACAACATGGTTTGAAAGCATTGAATGTAGATGAGTATGGATTGGATGATATGGATAATAAAATTCTGCTTACTATCATTGACAAATTCAAAGGTGGACCTGTTGGTATTACCACAATTGCAACTGCAGTTGGTGAAGAAGCCGGTACACTGGAAGAAGTGTACGAACCGTTTTTAATACAGGAGGGTTTTTTACAACGCACACCAAGAGGCAGAGAAGTAACTGCTAAAGCTTATGAACATTTGGGTAAGAAACCACAGGGTGGAATTAACCCCATGTTATTTTCATAAAAGTTTATTTTGCCTCATCATCATATTCTTTTGTTTCATCTTCCAGCATTGGTTCATTCAATTCCACAACATGCGCTCTTAACCTTTTTTGCCTGCTTCGCATGACCATATTGAGCATTTCTACACCAAACGAAAAAGCCATTCCAAAATAAATATAATTCTTCATGTGCAGCTGATGAGCCGCCTCACTGTCCCAACCTTCAATTACTAAACTCAAACCAATCATCACTAAGAAGGAAAGTGCCAGCATTTTTAATGTTGGATGTTTATGAATAAAGCCTGCAATTCTAGGACTGAATAAAAACATCACCGTCATGGCAATGACCACAGCGGCAATCATGATCTCGACATATTTAGCGGTGCCGCCTGCAGTAATGATGCTGTCGAAAGAAAACACAGCATCAATCAAAATGATTTGTCCAATAGCCTGGCCAAGCGAAATGCCTTTTGCATTTTTGCTAGACTGGTTGGGATCTTCGCCTTCCAGCTTTTGATGTATTTCGTGAACCGCTTTATAAATGAGAAACAAACCACCAGCCAGCATCACCAAACTTGCCAAGTCAAAGCCTTTGCCAGCAATTGAGAACATAGATTTGCCTTTTTGTGTAAGCAACCACCCCAAGCCCATTAATAAAAGACTCCGAGAAAGAATACCTGTGATCATCCACAACCTACGTGCTTTTTTCTGATCCTTTACATTTTTTAGCCTGTTGAGAATAATGCTCACAAAAATGACATTATCAATTCCCAGCACAACTTCTAAAACAACAAGAACAAGAAAACTGATAATACTTTCACTGGTAAATAAATGTTCCATTCAATTGTAATTATAATGTGTTGTAAATTTTCTTTGCAATAGCAGGACCTTCATAAATAAAACCTGTCCATACCTGTATCAAAGCGGCCCCTGCTTGTATTTTTTCTTTTGCATCATTGCCTGTAAAGATACCACCACTTGCAATAACAGGAATTTGCCCCTTTGTTTTTTGATAAATGTATTGCACAATTTCTGTACTCTTTGTTTTTAAAGGCAAGCCACTCAATCCGCCTGCTCCCATTTTTTGTACTTCCGTTGCAGAAGTAAGAAGCCGTTCACGGCTGATGGTTGTATTTGCCGCAACCAATCCATCTAAGTTAATTTCCTGTGCAAGATCAATCACATCATCTAATTGTGATAAGGTAAGATCGGGAGCAATTTTCAATAAAATGGGTTTCTGTATATTCATATCAGCATTCAATTTTAAACGTTCTGTTCTCAATGTTTGCAGGTGTGATAATATTTTACGTAACGAATCTTTTTCCTGCAGTTCACGTAAGCCCGGGGTATTGGGGCTGCTTACATTCACAACAAAATAATCTACATAATCAAACAATTCATTAAAACAAATCTCATAATCCTTCCAAGCATCTTCATTAGGAGTGATTTTGTTTTTACCAATGTTTCCTCCGATGATCAGATGTGAATGCTGAATGATGTTTTGATGCATTCGTACATCGTACATCGTACTTCGTACTTGTCTTTCTTTCCATTGTTTCAATCGATCTGCAACCAGCTTCACTCCATTATTATTAAATCCCATTCGGTTTATGATTGCTTTGTCTTTTGGTAAACGAAATAACCTTGGGTGATCATTACCTTTCTGTGGTAAGGGAGTTACGGTTCCAATTTCAACAAAACCAAAACCAAGTGTTTCTAATTCACGGAGGTATCGGGCATTCTTATCAAAACCGGCAGCCAAACCTACCCGATTTTTGAATTTCAGATTCCAGATTCCAAACTCCGGGTCTTTTACCTGTGGTTGAAACATGGCTGTCAACAGCTTTCTTATAAATTCAATGCTGCATAATAATTTCAATGCATTCATAGCGAAGTAGTGAACTTTCTCAGCATCAAACAGGAAGAAAATAGAACGGAAGAGTTTGTACATGCCTATCCTGCTTTTATAATAAGACGGGTTAATTCCTTTTCTGTAATCGACTCTTTATCTGCTTTATCATATATATCAAGTAAAGTAATTAGCTTCTTTTCAATTTTAATATAGGTAATTACCCTTGCCCCACCACTTTTTCCTTTTCCCTTTGAGGCAATTGCTAATCTGATTTTATAGCAATCTTTTCCTAAAGCCATACCACCTGTTGGATTTTTTAATAAATCTCTTTTTAATAAAAGCAAATCTTGAGGAAGTGAAGGATACTTTTTATAAAGTTTTTTTGCAGACTTGTTGAAGGAGTCGGTAGTTCGAATAACGAAATCAGAGTTCATTTATCAGTTGGTCTAATGTTTTTAATTTAATTTTCCCCTCTTCTGCAAGCTTTGCCTGCTGAAGTGCTGATAAAAACTCTTTTGCTTGTTTTTTCTTTTTACCGGTTAAATTTAAAAGCGGATCATTTACAACCTTAATAAACTGAATGTCTTCTAGGCTTTGAATTAGCTTACGGGCCTTTTCATTTTTAATCTTTATTGTAATAAGCTCAGCCATTTTTAAGTTTTAGCAAAAATACAATTTCAAATGCTAAATAAATTCCGTTCATTCTTTAACTTTGATTTAGAAAGTTGCATAAACAACTATTCTGGTTGATGGCAAATGGTTCATAGTTCATTGCGAATACAAACTTGCCTTCAGCCATGGACTATGAACCATGAATTTTAATTTTTTTAATCATGCAGGAAGCTTATATCGTAGCAGGTTATCGTACAGCAGTTGGCAAGTCAAAACGTGGCGGTTTTCGTTTTACCCGACCAGATGATCTTGCCATTGATGTCATCAAAGGTTTACTGGCATCTGTTCCGCAATTAGATGTAAAGTTGGTTGATGACGTAATTGTGGGAAATGCTGTACCAGAAGCTGAGCAGGGGCTGCAGGTAGGTAGAATTATTGCTGCAAAAGCAGTTGGATTTCATGCACCGGGCATGACGGTAAATCGTTACTGTGCAAGTGGTTTAGAAACCATTGCCATTGCTACGGCCAAGATAAGAATGGGTATGGCCGAGTGTATTATTGCAGGTGGTACAGAAAGTATGAGCATGGTTCCAACAGCTGGTTGGAAAACCGTTCCAGCTTATTCCATTGCTAAAGATGAACCCGATTATTATCTCAGCATGGGTTTAACCGCCGAGGCTGTTGCAAAAGAATACAATGTGAACCGGGAAGACCAGGATCTCTTTGCATACAAGTCTCACATGAAAGCAAAAGCAGCCATCGAGAATGGACATTTTAAACCCGGCATTCTTCCTATCAATGTTGAAGAAGTATATCTCGATGCACAAGGCAAAAAGCAAATAAAAAATTATGTGATTGACACCGATGAAGGTGTGCGTGCAGATACAAACACAGAATCATTGGCAAAACTGAAGCCTGCTTTTGCAGTGAATGGAACAGTTACCGCAGGAAATTCCTCGCAAACTAGTGATGGAGCTGCGTTTGTGTTAGTGATGAGTGAACGATTGGTAAATGAGTTAGGATTAAAGCCCATTGCCCGTTTGGTGAATTGTGTTTCTGCGGGTGTACACCCACGTATCATGGGTATTGGTCCTGTGGAAGCAGTTCCAAAAGTATTGAAGCAAGCCAATATGAATTTGAATGATATTGATTTGTTTGAGTTGAATGAAGCATTTGCGTCGCAGGCATTGGCTGTCATCCGTAAACTTGAACTCAATCCTGATATTGTCAATATCAACGGCGGTGCTATTGCGTTGGGTCATCCACTTGGTTGTACCGGTGCTAAACTCACTATCCAGATCACCAATGATATGAAACGACTCAACAAAAAATACGGCATTGTAACAGCTTGTGTTGGTGGTGGTCAGGGAATTGCCGGTATCATTGAAAATATTACTTAGAACTACTAAGAATTTAAATGAACAGAGTGGTCATTGACCACTCTTTTTTGTATCTAAGCCTCTATACAGCGTTTTTGTGAGATTAAGCCTCTCAAAAAAAAGAATACGGTTAAACTTTTTGTATTTTTAAAGTCTAACAACCGTATTTCCTTTCATTTCTTAAACCAAATCTATTATGGATCGCAGAGAATTTTTGACTGCGGGCAAAAAGTCCAAACCTGCTTTATCGTCCAAAAAATCTTCAGGGGCAAGAACTAGTTCCGGTATAGCTCCATATAATGGTCCTTGGACCAAGAATGAAGTTGTGCATTTGCTGAAGCGTACCATGTTTGGTGCTAAAACGACAGATGTGTTTTACTTCATGGGTAAAACAATGAGCGAAACAGTAGATGAATTATTGAATCCATCAGCACCGCTTCCTGCACCCCCTTTAAAGGATTATGATGGAACGGGTGCCACAACACCTGATAATGATATAACAGCCGGAACTACCTGGATTAATAGTGTGAACAATGATGGAACCATTCAAAGCCGCAGAAGAGCCTCTTTAAAAAAATGGTGGACTGGCGCAATGATCAACCAGGACAGAAGTATCCGTGAAAAGATCACTTTATTTTGGCATAATCATTTTGCAACTGAAACAGTTGATGTTGGAAATGCTAATTTTTTATACAATCATGTAAACCTGTTACGGACAAATGCATTAGGTAATTTTAAACAGATGGTTCGTGATATTACATTAGATCCTGCCATTTTGATTTACCTGAATGGTCGTTATAATACAGGATCTGCTCCTGATGAAAATTATGCCCGTGAATTGCAGGAACTGTTCACCATCGGTAAAGAAAACAATCCCAATTATTCAGAGAATGATGTAAAAGCTGCAGCCAGAGTATTAACCGGCTGGCAGGTAAATCAAAACGTAAATACATTTCCTTCTTATTTTACTTCTTCACGGCATGATGCTACCAATAAACAATTCTCCTCTTTTTATAACAACACAGTTGTCACAGGCCGAACAGGAGCAACAGCCGGAGACTTGGAGTTAACGGATTTGCTCAACATGATCTTTAATAAAAATGTTGAAGTGTCACGCTTTATTGCAAAGAAGTTATATCGTTTTTTTGTACATTCAGAAGTTGATGCCGCCACGCAATTGAATGTGATTGATCCTATGGCCGTTCAATTACGTTCCGGAAACTGGGAAATAAAACCAGTGCTTTCTTTATTATTAAAGAGCGAACATTTTTTCGATTATCTCAATCAGGGTGCACAGATAAAAGCACCTTTAGATCATATTATTCCCATTTGCAGGGAATGGGATATTGTGTTTCCGAATGCAGTTACAGAATATGCTGATGCTTATGGCATGTGGAACTATGTAATGTCTGTTGCAGCAAATGCTCAGCAGAATATTGGCGATCCTCCGAATGTGGCCGGCTGGCCTGCTTATTACCAGGCACCCCAGTTTTATGAATTATGGGTTAACACAGATACATTGCCTAAACGGAATCAGTTCAGTGATCTCATGATTGGTAATGGTTATTCAAGAAACGGAAAGAAGATAGTGATTGATGCGGTAGAGTTTACCAAAACACTGCCCAATGCCAGTGATCCCAACCAGCTCATTTTGGATGTACTTGATATTATTTTTCAAATGCCTTTATTACAGGCATCAAGAGATCAGCTGAAAAAGGATTTCTTGCTATCGGGTCAGGATCAGGATTATTACTGGACCAATGCATGGCAGGCTTACCTGGCCAGTCCTACAACAACCAATTTTAATATTGTTAATCCAAGGTTGCGTGGTTTATATAAATATTTTATGAACCTCGCAGAATATCAACTTGCATAGTTCAATAAAAAACTATAAGCATTAAAAGATGATCATCATGAAACGAAGACAATTCCTTCAAAATACAATTCCCGCCGCCATCCTGCCATCATTGGTTGATGGCTTTTCTGTAAAAGTGTTGGGTGATAATCCCATTATGTCGGCTTTGCTGAACACTTATGTAGAAACTGATCGGGTTATGGTCATTATTCAATTAAATGGTGGTAATGATGGATTGAACATGGTGATTCCTTTAGATCAATATTCAAATTATTTTAATGCAAGGAGCAATATCGCTATTGCTCAAAATAGAGTACTTGCTTTAACAGGAACAAGTGCAGTTGGTCTTCATCCTTCTATGACGGGCTTGCAATCATTATACAATAATGGTAAGTTACGTTTGGTGCAGGCCGTTGGATATCCCAATCCGAACTTCTCACATTTCCGTGCAACAGATATCTGGATGAGCGCTTCAGACAGTAACCAGCAACTTAACAGTGGATGGAGCGGCCGTTACTTAAGTGATCAGTATCCTAATTATCCCGTTGGTTATCCCAATAACAGCATGCCCGATCCATTGGGTATTCAAATCGGATCCACCACCTCATTAACTTTTCAGGGGCCGAGTGTGAACATGGGCATCAGTATAACAAGCGCCACCAACTTCTATAATCTCATTAATGGTATTCAGGATCCTGCACCCAATACACCCGCCGGTGATGCATTAAAATATGTTCGGCTCGTTGCTCAACAAACCAATCTATACGCAACAAGAATTGTTGCAGCAGCAAATGCGGTTCCTTCACAGGGTACTTATCCAACCAATAATACACTGGCCGATCAATTAAAGATTGTTGCAAGATTAGTAAAGGGAGGTTTAAAAACAAGAGTGTATATGGTAAGTATGGGTGGATTTGATACACACTCCTTACAAACCAATACTGATACCTCTACCGGTAACCATGCTACTTTGATGCAACGCTTAAGTGATGCCATTAAAGCATTTCAAGATGATTTGCAGGGATTAGGTGTAGCAGATCGTGTAATGGGTATGACATTTTCAGAGTTTGGCCGTCGTGTAAAATCAAATGCAAGTGTAGGAACCGATCATGGTGCTGCAGCTCCCTTATTTGTTTTTGGAAACAAAGTAAATCCGGGTATTACTGGTGTTAATCCAACCATACCTGCTAACGCAACGGTGAATGATAATATACCCATGCAGTACGATTTCAGAAGTGTGTATTCAACATTATTGCAAAACTGGTTTTGTGTTGATAATACAACTTTGCAAACCATCATGCTACAGAATTTCCAGCAACTCGAATTATGCGCAAACGGAGCTTGTTTAAATCCTACAGGAGTTAATAATATCAATAATTCAGGCATTTCCCTGATTTCAAATTATCCAAACCCCTTTACTCAAACAACAACCATCAGTTTTACTACCCAGGGTGGACATACATTGGTACAAATTATTGATGCGTTGGGACGTGTATTAAAAACGCCGGTTGACCGTGAATATGTGGCCGGTACTTACCAAATAAGTTTTGATTCTTATGCTTTGCCAACAGGTGTTTATTATGTGCGTTTACAAAATGAATCTGTTCAGCAGGTTAAACCGATGTTGAAAGTGAGATAAGAAGTTTAAAGTTTTTTTTTGGAATAATGAAGCAAGTATTTATATTTGCAACGTTGTTTCAAAAAAATAAACATGAAAAGATTCCTCCTCTTCGCTCTACTTTTTGGTTGTGTTCTTCATAGTAATAGCCAGAATAAAACAGCTTCTTTTAAGGGAACTGTTATGAATAGCCTTAACCAGGAGGCTTTACCCGGCGCATCTATCTATTTACATGATCTGCGTAGAGGAACTGTTGCTGATGCAAATGGGAAATTCAATTTCAAGGAAATTCCTGAAGGCAATCATTTGATAGAGATTTCTTACAGTGGTTACAGCAGCCTTGTTGAAACAATACTCATTTCCGGCGAAGCCGAACAAATATTTCAACTAAAACCCACCATTGCTGAAAATGATGAAGTGGTGGTAACGGGCGTTTCAACAGCAACCTCTTTAAAGAAAATGACAACGCCTGTTGTAGTTATGCGGAAACAGGAATTATTACAAACAGGATCTGCCAACATTATTGAAGCGCTAACAAAAAAGCCTGGCATCAGTCAAATGGGAACAGGGCCCGCTGTAAGTAAACCAGTCATTCGGGGATTGGGATATAACAGGGTAGTGGTGATCAATGATGGGTTAAGGCAGGAAGGTCAGCAATGGGGCGATGAACATGGAATTGAAGTAGATGAATACAGTATTCAGAAAGCAGAAATTTTAAAAGGCCCTGCATCATTAATGTATGGGTCGGATGCAATCGCAGGTGTCATCAACTTTATTACGAATGCACCTATAGCAGAAGGAAATGTCAAAGCTAACCTGTTCAGTAATTATCAAACTAATAACCGGCAGCGTGGATTGTATGGAAACATTGCAGGCAATAAAAATGGTTTTTCGTTTAATGCTTATGGTTCCTTGAAAGCAGCGGGTGATTATCAGAATAAAAATGACGGATATGTTTTCAACTCCAAGTTCAATGAAAAAAATGCTGGCGGTTTTGTTGGACTAAATAAGAAATGGGGATATAGTCATTTAGTGTTCAGTACGTTTAATCAAAGGCTTGGTTTAGTAGAAGGAGAAAGAGACAGTAATGGAAAATTTATAAAATTTGGTGGTACTGCATTAGAAACTGTTGCAACTGATGCTGATTTTCAATCAATCACTCCCCTTGTTCCTTATCAACATATTATTCATCAGAAACTGGTGAGTGATAATAGTTTTTTTATGAAAGCTGGTAAACTCAATCTGAATATTGGTGTGCAGCGAAATCAACGCATGGAATTTGGAAATGCAGAAGCGCCTGATGAAAAGGAATTATATTTTGATCTGAAAACGATCAACTACACGGCACAGTATCATTTGAATGAGATACATGACTGGAAGCTATCATTTGGTTTTAGTGGTATGAACCAGGGTAATACAAACAAAGGAGAAGAATCTATTATACCCGATTATACATTGAATGATGCAGGTGCTTTTGTGTTTGCGCAAAAGAAAATAAAACAACTGAATTTGAGCGGCGGGTTGCGATTTGATAATCGAATGATACAGGGAGCTGAAATGAAAGACGGATCTGATATTAAGTTTGAATCGTTTAAAAATAATTATTCCAATCTATCGGCAAGCGCCGGTCTTACATATGAGTTTCCAAAATTAGTATTGCTGCGTTTCAACCTGGCAAGGGGCTTCAGGGCGCCCAATATGGCAGAGTTGGGCAGCAATGGTGCACATGAAGGAACCAATCGCTACGAAGTGGGGAATAAAGATCTTAAATCAGAAACCAGTTTTCAGGTTGATGCCGGTATTGAGTTAAACACCGAACATCTTTCCTTAGGTGCATCTTTTTTTAACAATGCCATCAACAACTATATTTTTTTTGAAAAAGTACCGGCCTTAAATGGGGGTGATTCACTTGTTACGGTTAACGGAGATGATTTTTATCTCTTCCGTTTTGTACAACAGAATGCAAATTTGTATGGAATGGAATTGTCTTTAGATATCCATCCCCATCCATTGGATTGGTTACATATTGAAAACTCCTTTTCATTTGTGCGTGGCATACTTTCTAAACCAATTGAAGGAAACCGGAATATCCCTTTTATTCCGGCCGCCCGTTTGTTAAGTGAGTTACGATTCGATCTGTTTCAACAACAAAAGAACCTGTTACGCAATACCTATGTGAAAGTAGAGCTGGATCATAATTTTACACAGCAACATGCTTTTACTTCCTTTAATACAGAAACCAGGACAGCCCCTTACACATTATTGAATGCAGGGTTGGGCACAGACATTACACGAAAAGGAAAAACTATTATCAGCTTTTATATTGTAGCAGCAAATTTGACTGATCTTGCTTACCAAAATCATCTAAACCGTTTAAAATATACAGATGGAAATCCTGTAACAGGAAGAACAGGTGTGTTTAATGTAGGAAGGAATTTCAGTTTCAAACTAAATATTCCATTGGAGTTTTCGTGGAAATAAAATTTAAGCTGTAACGAACTCACTTCTTTTTTGTTCTGATGATGTTGTAAATTGAAGCATGGAATTACCAATCAATACACCCGCCTTATTGTTCCCTGCCATTACACTGCTCATGCTGGCTTACACCAATCGTTTTCTAGCACTCTCTTCTTTAGTAAGAAGGTTGCATGATGAATACAACAAACAGGAACAAAGTGCTTCTATTCATAAACAGATCAGGAACCTGCGGGTACGCATCAGCATGATAAGGAATATGCAGGCACTTGGGGTTCTCAGTTTTTTATTATGTGTGATTTGTATGTACCTGATCTTCCGCAATTATACAACGGCAGCTAATTGGATTTTTGGGTTCAGTTTAGTAAGCCTGCTGGCCTCACTCATTTTTTCAATGATTGAAATTTTCCTGAGTACAAGAGCTATTGATGTGGAATTAAGTGATATGGAATTTGGTAGCCGTAATGTGTTTAAACATATTCTTGATACAGAGGATGATGATAAAGTATAACAATAAACATACTTTAAGGCCAGGCTTCAATAATCGAACTTCTGCGGTTCTGTTGTTTCGTAGTCATCATTATATTGCACAAAAAAATAAAGATAGATCGTTCGGCTTAAACGCATGATCCATGGTTGAAGTATAACCAGCATACCAGAATTCAAACCCAACCACCAGAATACTTTGTTATCATCAATAGAAACACCAATCAATACCCACCAGGCCACAAATGTTGCAACTGAAATGCCAACGGTTAATGCATAACTCACATAACCTGTGCCATACCAAAAGCCCGGTTCCATATCAAATTTCTGTTTGCATACTTCACATTCAGTATGCATATCAAATGTATGTTTGAAGTTGTAAGCACTAAAATCTTTAAATAATTTTCCTCTTCTGCAGCGTGGGCAGCTCATGGTCAACATGCTCCAAAAATAATTAGGTCGGGGCTTGGCCGCACTCATACTCTAAATTTTTGCAAAGGTAAGTGATAGCAAAGCCTGTTAAAGAGCTTTCTATCAATGAATCATTTGATTACTGATAAAAATGATTAAACTGTAGCTGCAATTTTTTTACGTTCACCAATCTGCTGACGCCACATGGCGTAATACAAACCTTTTTCTTCAACCAGATCGAGATGTGAACCGGTTTCAACCACATCGCCACCTTCCAATACATAAATCCTGTCGGCATGCATAATGGTTGAAAGTCGATGTGCAATTAAAATCGTAATCTGGTTCCGTTGAGATGAAATATCACGGATTGTAGATGTAATTTCTTCTTCAGTAATTGAATCCAGTGAAGAAGTAGCTTCATCAAAGATGAGTAATCTTGGTTTGCGTAATAAAGCACGGGCAATGGATAAACGTTGTTTTTCACCACCACTTAATTTCAAACCACCTTCACCAATCATGGTATCAAGACCTTTCTCAGCTCTTGATAGTAAACGCTGACAGCTAGCTTTATTCAACACATCTCTCAGCAAATCATCATCCGCAGCAGGATTCACAAACAATAAATTTTCTTTAATAGTACCGCTGAACAATTGAGTATCCTGTGTTACAAAACCAATCTGGTTGCGCAGGTCCTCAAAGTTGATGGAGTTTTCATCCATGCCATTGTATAAAATACTTCCAACCTGCGGACGATATAAACCTACCAGCAGTTTCATTAATGTTGTTTTACCTGATCCTGATGGACCAACAAAAGCAACAGTTTCACCCACTTTTACATTAAAGTTGATATTGGAAATGGCGTTTTGACTTGCAGTTTGATGTTTAAAAGAAACCGTTTTAAACTGCAGTGTTTCAATATTTCCGAGGTGCAAAGGTTTTGCAGGAGTTGATTCAGGTTTTTTTTCCATCAGCTTATGAAAGTTCGTAATGGATGCTTCTGCTTCACGATAGGAAAGCAGGATATTACCAATTTCCTGTAAAGGTCCAAACACAAAGAATGAAAAGATCTGCATGGTTACTAACTGACCTGCATCCATTTTGCCATCATAGATCACCCACATCAGCATAAATAAAATCACCTGCCTCAATGTATTTACAAATGTGCCTTGTACAAAACTGATGCTGCGGATGCGTTTTACTTTGGTTAGTTCAAGACCAAGAATCTGAAAAGTATTTTTATTTAAACGTGTTACTTCCTGCTGTGTTAACCCCAAACTTTTTACTAACTCAATATTGCGGAGCGATTCTGTAGTGGCCCCTGCCAGTTGTGTGGTTTGTGCAACAATTATTTTTTGTACTGCTTTTACTTTTTTACTCAGTGCGTTTGAAATGATGATGAGTAAAATAATACCTCCGAAATAAATAAACGGTAAGGTCCAGTGAATGGAGGAAGCATAAATAGAAACAATGAAAATGCCAATGATAACCGGGAAAAGAATATTGATAAAGGCAGAAACAAATTTTTCAGTATCGGTTCTTACTTTGGTTAAAATAGACAATGTTTCGCCACTGCGTTGATCTTCAAAATCCTGGTAAGGAAGTTTCATGGCATGTTGTAAACCATCTGTAAAAACTTTTGTGCCGAATTTTTGAGTAGTGAG
>JBKJNM010000186.1:0-5793 GCA_046593655.1 Lacibacter sp.
CTGTTTCAGTTGAAACAATAGCTGCCGGTTGATTAATGATAACCGTTTTCTGGTTGCTGCAATTATTTGCATCACGAACCGTAACAGTATAAGTGCCGGCAGTAAGATTATTAAATATATTACTGCTTTGCGGCGTTCCAGTGTTTAATTGATAAGTAAGAGCACCAACACCGTTTGAAGCTGTAATAGTCACCGTTCCATTATTGCCGGCATTACATAGTACATTCTGTACCGCTTCGCTAATGCCAATCTGAGGTGGTTGTATAACATTTGTTGTAGCAATAGAAGAACAACCTGTAGCGTCGTTTACTGTTATAGTATATGAACCCGCAACCAACCCTGAAAACGTATTGGAAGATTGTGGTGTTCCTCCATTTAACTGATATGTATATGGACCAGTTCCGCCTTGAGGAGTTGCTGTTATAATTCCTTCGCTGCTTCCAAAACAAGCGGTATTTTGAGTGGTAGATGCTAAACTGTTAAATGGATTTAAACAGGTGTTGAATTTAAAATGTACCACTCTTGTACGCCATAATACACCACCGGTTGAATACATTCCATTGAACCAGAAGTTTTCATCTGTTACAGGATCAACGGCCATATGAAAATAATCGCCCCAGCGATTAGATGTAGAACTGTTGGTGCCTGTTGCTACTTCTGTTTCTGCTTCTGTCATTTGTCCTAAAGGATCACCGGCTTTGCGCCCAGTAATTCTTAAAGAGGGAAACTTGGTGGTTGAACCAACTGCATAACCCAATGCTATATTTCCATGTTTATCCTGTGCAACACTTCCCATCCAACGATTCAAACCATCGGCAGGAGCATAGGTTCCTTCCTGATATAAAAACCAGGCGCCTGTTGTTTTGCGCAACTCACACCAACGAATACCACCCCGGTCACTACCCACATCAGTTACAAAATTCAACACAATACTTTCATGTGTTGCAAATCTTCTATACTGTACACGGTACATCATCATTTCACGGAGCGGCATCAGGGTTGTTGCTGTTCCCGGTTGTCCAAAACAACCGGCAAAGGCTAGTCCGCATAATTGTGTATCAAACTCAGCAATATCAATTCGGATGGGGCCGGTCATCGTGGATGATCCGGGAGTTGCGAAATTGATATCCAGCTCCCAGTATTCAATAAAATCTTTTGTATTATCAGGAGTGCCGGGATTGATCTCGTCATCTCTGTGGCGAAGGATAATTGCTTTTGAATTAGCATCCGGATTTAAAGATCCATCCACATCTGCAGGGCCTGTATTTTGTAAAGCATAGCCACTTGGCCTGTTTGTCATAAACCCAATAGGCGTAACCGGCAAGCCAGCTACCATGTTTGCCCTGTTTACTACATAAGTGTTACTGTTAGGTGCAACCTGGTTGGTTGTAATGACCAACTTATCGTTCCAGATTCCAAACTTTGGATAGTCCGGAATACCAGTTCCACTGCTTGGAACTACATATTGAAAATAAGCACCGATTGGATTGGGTGTTTGGGAAACATAGATCCTGAAAGACCCACTTACCATCTCAGTAATAAACCACCTGTTTGATTGATTATCGAATAAAACAACAGGATCGCCGCTGCCCCCAGTTAAACTACCCAGACTATTAAAAGAAACTGATGCAGAAATAACAGTACCTGATTTATCATAAACAGCAAACCTTGTTCCCCCTGTTCCACCGGAACCATTGGTAGAGGTAACAACACGATCGATACCAGCATCACCACTGGGATCTGCAGGAGTTACTCCAGTAAGATTGAAACCATCAAATTGATTAATGACAGTGAGAGAGTTGATAGCTCTTCCGGCATCTTTTTGCAAAACCGGATCCACAGTATTTTGTTGCTCGGGAGGATTGAGGGGTTGATTATACCTGATCAGATCTTCCCGATCTTCTACTTCTTTTTTTCCTGTAGGAGCCGGAGCTTGAATAGGCCTCGCATACACCACTGTTGGCCGCACGGTAGGTAATACTTTAGGTTTTTGAATGACTGATGTTGAAACCTGAGCAAAGGTTGTTGTGCTGAATAATAAAAGAAAAAAAATCAAACATAAAAAGTTCAGGTATTTCATTTTTGTAACAGTTGAACGCTAAAGGTAGAAATATCCTTTAAAAAAGGATATAGTAAAATCCGGATTAGGAATAATGTAGAAGCTTATACAAATTCATTATTTCTGCGAAACAACAAATTTCCTGCTAAGAAGCTCTTTTGATTTGATTGATTGAATCCGCATGGTATATACTCCCGACTGAAGCCGACCAATGTTCAACTCACGGCGATAGCTTCCCCGGCCAATAGTGCCCGTTTCGAATTGATAGACCAAAGAACCCTTAAGATCAAAAATAACTACATTGAATTTGTTTCCTGCTTCAACACCCCTGATCTCCAAAGCAAAATTTCCGTCATTTGGGTTGGGGAAAATCGATACAAAGTTTTTCCATGTATCCTGTGTTACATTTAACTCAATCACCTTGGTTGATACAACGATGCAACCATTTGCATCTCTGATTGAAATTGTATTTTGACCAACAACGAAACTGTTTAAAAAATCTCCGCTTGATTGGTATGCTCCACCATTGAGTGAAAATTCATAAGGAGCTGTTCCCCCGGTTGCGCCTGCAGTTAAAGAGCCAACAAACCGGTTGGATGCATCCGGATTTACAGCATTAATAACAGCAACAAGTTGCGGTCTTTGAGTTAAGGTTACCGCCCGGATTGTTTCACAACCGTTGTTATCTCTTACTGTGATATTGTAATCATCAGCTACAAGGTTATTAAATACATTGTTGTTTTGTAATGCAGCAGTTCCTATGCGATATTGATAAGGCCCAACGCCTCCTGCAGCAATAACAAAAATATTTCCTGTTGACTCACCAAAACACCTCACATCTTCCGCTGCCGATTTGTTTGTAAGTACAGCAGGCTCTGTGAGCGTGACAGATTTTGTAACCGTACAATTATTTGCATCTACAATTGAAATACTATAAACACCGGCTGAAAGATTATTAAACTCATTGCTTGTTTGCAACACCCCATTGCCCAGCCGGTATTGATAAGGTCCTGTGCCGCCGGTTGCGCCGATCGTAATTTTTCCGTTTGAGCCACCATTACAAAGTATATTAACGGTTGTTTCTGTAGAAGCAAGTATTACAGGTTGATTAACTGTTATTGTTTTTTGATTACTGCAATTGTTTGCATCACGAACAGTAACCGTATATGTTCCTGCAGTAAGATTCGTAAACACATTGCTGCTTTGAGGCGTAGCTGTATTTAACTGATAAGTTAAGGACCCAACTCCGTTAGTAGCAATAACCGTAACGGTTCCGTTACTGGCTCCATTACATAAAACATTCTGTACAGCCTCACTGATACCTATTTGTAATGGCTGAGTAACGGTAGGCGATGTTACAGAAGTGCAACCTGCCGCATCTGTAACAGTGACGTTATAAGTACCTGCAATTAAGTTATTAAAAACCCCTGATGACTGTGGCGCACCTCCATTCAAACTATATTGAAATGGCGGAGTACCTCCGCCATTTGTGCTTGCTTCTACAATTCCATTGTTCCCACCAAAACAAAAAACATTTTGAGTTGTATTGGTGCTGCTGTTGAAGGGATTTAAACAGTTGTTGAATTTATAATGAGCCACCCTTGTTCGCCAGTTGGTATTGGCTGTTCCATATAATCCGCTGAACCAGAAATTTTCATCCGTTGCAGGATCAATAGACAAATGCTGATAATCTCCCCATCGATTAGAAGTAGAACGGTTAGTGCCTGTTGCGATTTCTGTTTCCGGCTCTGTCATTTGGCCCAAAGGATCTGATAGCTTACGCCCCGTAATTCTCAACGAAGGAAATTTGGTTGAAGAAGAAACACAATAAGCAATTGAAATGTTTCCGTGCTTATCCTGTGCAATACTTCCCATCCACCTGTTCAATCCATCATCTGGTGCAAAAGTCCCTTCCTGGTATTTAAACCAAGTTGCTCCGGTTTTTCTTAATTCTGTCCATCTTACGCCGCCAAGATTTGAACCATTTACATCGGTTACCCAATTCATGACCATACTTTCATATCCTGCAAATCTTCTGTATTGTACTCTATACATTAAGACCTCCCGAAGCGGATCAAGTGTTGTTGTTGTGCCGGGTTGGGCAAAACAGTTAAAGGATGTAAGACCACATAGATCACTGTCAAATTCTGCAACAGCAAGACTGATGGGTCCGGTCATAACAGAAGATGCAGGAGTTGTAAAGTTGATATTGAGTGTCCAGTAATCAATCCAGTCCTGTGTATTATCTGGGGTGCCTGTTCCAATTCTTTCATCATCTCTGTGTCTTAATATTAAGGGGAGGGATGAAGGATCGGGAGCAAGTGGTCCATCAACATCAGCAGGTGTTGTTGCCTGGAAACCGAACCCACTTACACGTGGAGTAAAAAACAATTGTGCCGTAATGGGATTTCCTGCAATCATATCGGCCTTGTTCATCACATATACATTTCTTACAGAGCTTTGATTACTGGTTACAATCAACTTATCATTCCAGATTGCATACTTTGGATAGTCGGGCAATGAGCCGGTTGCAATCTGATATTGAAAATAAGTGCCGATTGGATTGGAAGTTTGTGAAACATAAATGCGTAAAGTAGTATTCGACATCTCAGAAATAAACCACCGATTGCTTTGTTCATCATATAAAATGATCGGGTCACCAATGCCTGCACCGAGTGTGCCCAAACTTTGAAATGTGATATTTCCCTGTATCAATGCGCCTGCTTTATTATATACAGCTAATAAGGTAGATCCGCCATTGGTTGATGTA
Source organism: Lacibacter sp. (assembly GCA_046593655.1). Lineage (GTDB taxonomy): Bacteria > Bacteroidota > Bacteroidia > Chitinophagales > Chitinophagaceae > Lacibacter. The sequence continues at coordinate 4,830 of JBKJNM010000186.1, forward strand.
ACATAGCGATCCAAACCTGCATCACCACTGGGATCAGGAGGATTTACGTTGGTATAATTAAATGCATCAAATTGACCAAGCACCGTTACCTGGTTAACGGAACGTTGCATATAGTTTTGCTGAACAACAGGGTCTTTATCAAAAGCAGGTGCTGTTTTTCTGAAGACAACCGTATCTCTTCCCTTCAGATCGTCTCTGTCTTCTTCGTGTTTGGAATTTAAAAAAGCTTCTTCCTCAGCAGTAATAACACGAGTAGTAACAAGAGTAGGTATTACTTTGGGTAACAACATTGCTTTTGTTGTTTTTGGGATGCCTCTTTGTGTAAAAGAAAAAGGACAAATAAAAACCAACAGGATAGTTGATAAAAAGAAAAATTTTCTCATGTGCTGCAGTTATGGAGCATTAAAGTTAATTACTAAAACCTCCGGAGTTTTTGAACCCCCGGAGGTTTATTCATCTAACTGAAGAGGTATTCCACATCTTCTCTCGACAAGCTTTTCACAAATCCATTATCATCTGCAATGAGGTCCCTCGCCAGCGATCGCTTACGTTCCTGTAATTGCAGAATCTTGTCTTCAATGGTATCCTTGCAAATCATTCGATATGCAAAGATGTTATTTGTTTGCCCGATACGGTGTGTACGGTCGATTGCCTGTTGTTCAACTGCAGGGTTCCACCAGGGATCAACAATATATACATAATCAGCAGCAGTTAAATTCAAGCCCACACCACCTGCTTTTAATGAAATAAGGAAGACACGGATCTCTTCATTGTTCTGAAATTCCTGCACGGCTTTTTCTCTGTCTGCAGCAGAAGTACTACCGTCGAAATAAACAAAAGGAATATGCTGTTCTATTAATTTTTCTTTGATGAGCGCCAGCATACCGAGAAACTGTGAGAACACCAATGCTTTATGGTTCCCCATGTTTTCTTCCAGCTCACGTGCAATTTCATCAAGCTTAAT
>JBKJNM010000026.1:0-3348 GCA_046593655.1 Lacibacter sp.
TGTAAGATCGCCGGTAATAATGGCTTTTGCATTGGCGCCTATACGGGTAAGGAACATTTTCAATTGCAGATCAGTTGTATTCTGTGCTTCATCTAAAATGATAAAGGCATTATCCAAGGTACGGCCACGCATATAAGCAAGCGGTGCAATTTCAATAACACGTGTACTCATGTAATAGCCGAGCTTATCTGCAGGAATCATATCATCCAATGCATCATATAACGGGCGCAGGTATGGATCGATCTTTTCTTTTAGATCGCCGGGTAAAAAACCAAGGCTTTCACCAGCTTCAACTGCAGGGCGTGTTAAAATAATTTTCTTTACCAGCTTATTCTTTAATGCTCTTACAGCTAAGGCAACTGCTGTATAGGTTTTACCTGTACCGGCTGGCCCAACAGCAAACATGATATCATTTTTATCAATGGCAGCCACCATCCGTTTCTGATTATGTGTACGGGCTCTTACACTTCGTCCATTCGGACCAAACACCAGAACATCACTTGGGTTACGCTCAACAAAATTGTCAATGGTTTCCTGGTCATCTCCGCCAAGGATCTGTTCAAAATACTTTTCACTCAATTGTCCATTTCGTTCAAGATAGGCAATGAGCAGATCAATCTTTTCTTTGGCCTGGTCCACTTGTTCAGGACTGCCACTAAGTTTAATCTGTGTGCCCCTTGAAAGAATTTTTAAGAGAGGGAATTTTTTCTTGAGAATGTCGAGCTTGCCATTGTTAACACCGAAGAACTCAATAGGGTTTACGGTTTCGAGGTTGATGATTGTTTCAGTCAATGCTTTTTCAGTTTAGCGGCAGGTACCGGAATATATATTTCAGAACCCACCATGTTCACAAAATAGTATCGATTATCAGTTGATACTTCTAACCCTTCCATCTGTTTTCAATATTACTTATTGAAACTTGAATATCATAAAGTTACTTATTAACAAGGTGTGGAAAGTGTTAAGTTTTTTAATTGCTTTTACTTCTATTTTATAGAAGGACTGTCTTAAAAGGCCGCTTATATTTTTTCATAATGTTATCATGAAATAAAATAAATATCTTGTCTGTACCAAAATGCTGCATATGACTTCAATAATATGGCCCGGTATTAATATCTGGCCGCTTTGGCAGAAAATCCTGTTCCGTTTTTCGTTTATTTATTTCATCATATTTATTCGTCCCTGGGCATGGATTGGTTATGTGCCATGGGTTTCAGAAATAATGGAATACTATTATATGGCAGAAGATTGGATAGTAAACGGGGCAAACACTTATATTTTTCAATCTTATGATAAACTTATTCCCTTAAATGGCAGCGGTGATACCTCTTATGCCTGGGTGCAATTTCAATTATATTTAATAGTAGCGTTAACTGGATGCATTCTTTGGTCATTATTGGATCATAAGAGAAGTCACTATAATCGCTTGAGCTACTGGTTCCGAATCATTATAAGATATTTTATTATTATTCATTGTTTTGGTTACGGGATTTCAAAATTATTTTCTCTGCAAATGCTTTTTCCCAGCCTTAGCCAGATGGCAACACCATTAGGAGATTTTTTACCAATGCGCCTCTCGTGGTTGTTTATGGGGTATTCAACAACCTATCAATCTTTTACAGGAGTAATGGAAATTTTAGCAGGAGTTTTATTGTTATTCAGAAAAACTTCCACGTTTGGGACTTTACTGGCCGCAGGTGTGTTTGCCAATGTAATGCTGATGAATTTAAGCTATGATATACCTGTGAAAATATTTTCAATGCATCTCTTTATCATGTGTTTGTTATTGCTTGTATTTGAATACAAGCGCATCTTTCATTTTTTTCTCAATCAACCTGCAGCAGCGGGGACCTTATATCATGTCAGATTTTTAAAAAAATGGATGCGTGTTTCTAGGATAGTGTTAAAATGTCTTTTTATTGTGGCAGTTTTTATTATGCCTTTTGTCAATATCAGGGATCGGTACGAGAGTGTTTATCACCCAAAGGAGATAAAACCTATTCGCCCAGGTATGTATGATGTGCAATTGTTTGTATTGAACGGAGATACCATTCCGCTACAGGTGGGAGATACATTGAGATGGAAAGATGTGATTTTTGAAAAAGGTGGAGCTGGAAGTGTAAATGCAACTGATACAATGTTCAGGCAACGATACAGGAGAGGTTATTTTAATTATTCTGCTGACACCGTGAAACATGAAATTATTTTCAAAAAATCAAATGTGTTAGGTGAAACATTTTACCTCTTCCGATTGTCGTATGAAATACCTGATAGTGCTACCATTCGTTTACATGGAATGATGAGAAAAGACTCCATCTTTGCAGAGTTGAAGAGAAGTAAACGTCATTTTCAGTTGGCCGAACGACAGTTTCATTGGTTGAGTGAGTATAACCGTTAATTAAATTTATGCAACGAAAAAAAGCAGATGTAGATGTGGTGAGAGATGTGTTGCAACTGATGCTGGCTGCAAGACCTGATTCTGTATTTGTTAAAAGTCTGGCTTTTCAATATGAAGAGAGAGGAGGACTGAGTAAAAAACAATTGGAAGGATTGTATCAAAAAGCAATGAAGGTAGAAGCAGTTCCTGAACATAAATTAGCAACACTGGAAGCGATTATCCTGAAGAAGCCTACCAGGGAACGTTCAGCTGCATCGGCTCCAACGCCGATGTTTACAAAAGATGAAGCAATTGGATCAATCATCCATTCTATCCTCATCAAATATCCGCAGCATAAACAGGTGCTGTATTTAAAAGTGAAATATGATAACGATCAAACGTTGACTGCTGCAGAAATATCAGAATTGAAAAAGTTTGAGAAATTATTGAAGTAAAATTATTCCCAAATCACTTTTCCTTTTACATTAAACCATTGCGTATAAAATTGCTGATGAATTTTTTCTACCTGGTTACGTTTTACTTTTAAGGTGGGTGTAAGTAAGCCGTTTTCAATTAACCAGTTTTCTTTCATAATCACCATCTTTGCCAGCAATTCATGATGTTCCAATGTTGTATTAACTGTTGACATTAATGCAGATAAACTCTCATCGAGCTGTTCTTTTGTTTTCTCTTTGCCAATATCAGAAAGTGTAACGAGCGCCATAGGTTGCGGAATACCCATACCCACCACACAGGTTTGTTCTATATCGGGATTTCCCAGAATTTTCATTTCAATCGGCGCTGGTGAAATGTATTTTCCTTTGTCGGTTTTAAACTGATCTTTGATGCGGCCCGTTACAAACAAAAATCCATCATGATCATATTCGCAGATATCACCTGTTTTTAAATAACCTTCTTCATCAAACAACTCAGCCGTTAACTCAGGTTCTTTGTAATAACCTTTTGTGTTG
>JBKJNM010000173.1:0-5540 GCA_046593655.1 Lacibacter sp.
CGAATTTAAACGATCCGTATTAGAAGTGATGCGTCAACCAATGGAAGAAAGAAGAGTTACTATTTCAAGAGCAAAGATTGCTATTGATTTTCCTGCATCATTTATGCTCATCTCTTCTATGAATCCTTGCCCTTGTGGTTTTTATAATCATCCCGAAAAAGAATGTACATGTCCGCCAGGTGCGGTGCAGAAATATCTCAATAAAATTTCAGGACCCTTGTTAGATCGTATTGATCTGCATGTTGAAGTAACACCAGTTCCTTTCAGTGAGTTATCAAGAGTTGAAAACAGCGAAGCGTCTGCAATTATCCGTGAACGGGTAATCAATGCAAGAGAAATTCAGGCAGAACGATATAAAGGAATTGAAAACGTTTATGCTAATGCACAAATGAGCAGTAAACAGTTGAGAGAAATTTGTGTTATTACGCAGGCAGGTCAAACATTACTCAAGGCAGCCATGGACAAACTCAATCTCAGCGCCCGTGCATATGATCGGATTTTGAAAGTAAGCCGCACCATTGCCGATCTGGCACAAAGTGCTGATATTAAAATTGAACACCTGGCCGAAGCCATCCAGTACAGAAGTTTAGACAGGGAAGGCTGGGCTGGATAGCTTATTAAATGATTATGGTATCAGCTCCGGATGATACGATTGAATGAATAAATAATTTCATGCTATTTTTATCTATGCTCAGCAAAATCACAAATGGCCCAACACAAAAGATATTTGAAGAAACTGTATTACTCAAATACAAAGTAAGTTTTTTTCAATGCGTTGAAACCGGCTTTATTCAAACAGAAAAACCTTATTGGCTGAATGAAGCTTATGCATCAGCAATAACCAAATTAGATATTGGTTTGCCACAACGCAATTTGCTGGTAAGCGAGGCCTTTGGAAAAATTCTGTCTCTGCATTTCAATAAGCAGGGACGGTTTCTCGATTATGCAGGAGGGTACGGATTATTTACACGGTTAATGCGTGATAAAGGATTTAATTTTTACCATGCCGATATTTACTGCCAGAATTTATTTGCAGAGCAGTTTGATTACGCCAGCCAAAATCCAAATGAAAAATTTGAAGCAGTAACAGCAATGGAAGTGTTTGAACACATGGCAAATCCTGTTGAGGAAATTAAAGCACTTTTCAACTATGCTGATTCGATCTTATTCACAACAGAACTTCAACCTAAGCAATTTGCAGAAGATATGCAGTTGTGGTGGTACTTCGCCTTTGAAACAGGGCAGCACATTTCGTTTTATACAGAAAAAGCATTTGAACAACTCGCTAAACAATTCAACTGTAACTTTTACAGCAACGGGCAATCGATGCATTTGCTTACAAAACAAAATTTTCAACATAACCCTTTTGATACACTACGGGAACCATTTTTGTTACGTAAACTAAAGAAAATTATAAAGAAGATGGAGCAAAAAATATATAAATACCCTGAGAATTTAATGCCTAAAGACTGGAATATCATTAAGGAAGCTTTGCAAAAAGCAAATTAATAAACAGGAATCAAAATTTTTGTTTCGAAATTACAAATATAAACCGGGAAGAGAGTAAGCATAATAATCCGGGATTCGTTGATAACTGCTGGCTTGAGATGAGTTGAAAAATCTGTTTTTTTATTTATACGTTTATCTGTTAGTAAAATTCTTAAGATATTAATCAGTTTTCAAATTGTTGATTGCGTGCAAATACTTTTTAATAACCGCAATCCATGAGTAGTTTGAAGTAACATACTCAAAGCCATTTTGCCGTTTTTGATCAAGTTTTTTTTCATTATCACTCAGTGCATTTAAACTTGCTTTAAACTCTCTGTAGGATGTATAGCACCAACCGCCCTTACTTTTGTTAATATGGTCTTTTAACACATCAGTTTTGCCATTTGCAATAACAGGCACTTTACAGGCAAAGCTTTCAAGCAAAACAAGCGATAAACTTTCAAATTTTGAAGGTATAATAAGTGCCCTCGCCATTAGCATAAGTTTCGTTTTTTCATCGTCACTTATAAAACCTGTAGATATAACAGCAGAATGAGCTGGAAGAGGCATACTGGATTTACCAACTAAAACAAGCAGAAGTTCACTTTGTGTATGCTGTATGTATTTTAAAAAATAACGAATCATTTCATCACAACCTTTAGATTTATCAATTCGCCCAACATAAATTACGTAAGGTTGCTGAATATTGAATTTTGACAGAATCGAGTTGTCCGGCTCAAACAAAGGAACATCAATTCCAACTGCAGCAATTACATTTTTGGTATTCTTAACAGGAAATATTTTTTCTGAAAACCGTCGTTCTGATTCTGTATTATACATTATCCAATTTGCACAACTCATCACTTTCTGATAGACAGGAAAAAATGATGCGGTTTCATTATGCATTGTTGGAACAAGGATACTTTTCTCCTGAACCTGCATTATTCCTAAAGCTGTTGGGTAATATAATGTTGTAAAAAAGATAAATGCATCATAGTTATTTTTTTGTGTAGAAATATAATTCAATAGCTCAGGCATGGCCGGACCTTGTGCTTCAAGCCACAGCATATTGTTTTGATCAGTCCAATTTGTATTACTTCTAAATGGTATCCAGTATCCCAGCCATTTAAATAATTTATACCGGAGATAAACAAAAGGACTTTTTTTTATTTTTTTGTAACTATATTCCTGCAATTGAGTGTTGCGGGCACTATTATGAAACCGTTTAACATGTACAATACCATCATCCAGTTCTATTTCGGGAAACACGGGTTTCCATGTATCATAATCCAATGCACAACTGGTAAGAACTGTAACATCATAAAATAGAGCAAGCTTTTGGGCTATCATACGGGCATGCATTTCAGCACCACCGTTTACTTCGGCCCCATAACGCTGTACAATAATTGCAATTTTTTTTCCGGGGCTCATATTATCTGGATAGCATCTGATTATAAACTTCAATATACTTTGTAGCTGCTTTAGGCCAGCTAAATTGTGCAGCGTGTTTTTTCACCTGTTCTGTTCTATTATTTTCTTCAAAATCATGTAAGGCGTTAATCAGTGTTTGCTGCATTACCTTAGGCTCAAAATTTTCAAAATAATAGGCAGCTTTACCACCAATTTCAGGTAAACATGTAAGATTAGATAATAATACCGGTTTGCCATAATGCATTGCTTCAATTACCGGCAATCCGAATCCCTCAGAAACAGATGGGAACACAAATGCCTTACAGTGTTGATAATACCATTGCTTATCATTTTCAGAAACAGGCCCTGTGAAAACGAGCCTATTCTTTACACCAAATTTCATTGCCTCATGGATTATCTGATTTTTATATGCCTCATTATGAGTAATGCCGGCAATGATGAGTTTTAAATTATTATTCTTTAATAAGGCTGGTAAAACATGAAAATTCTTTTTTGCAACGATCGTTCCTATTGTAAATAAAAATTCGGCTATGGGATTAAAATTAGGAGGAATAACGTTTTTTATATCAGTTAATGAACATCCGTTATAAATTACACTTACAGGTTTATTATGGATATTAAGATGCATATTAATATCGTTACGTGTAGTTTCTGAAATACAGACTAAATGATCAGCACGGTCAATATTTGATTGCAGCTGTTTTATATAGTGGCTTTTCTTTCGATTACCCTTTTGCTTATCGTATAGAAAATTTAAATCGTGGATTGTAAGTAATACCGGAAGGTCAGAACGTGAAGGTAAATAAGCACTGTTCTGATAGGTATTATGCCAAAGAAGATATTGACTCTTTAATGGCAAATAAAACTTATTCAAAGAACGCTGACGGATAATTTTCTCACCATAAAAAAGGGAAGCGGCCTTTTCAGGTACATAAAATGAAAATTGAAACCCCTCGGGCTGTTCAAGTAAAGATTTAGTAAGGTGTAAGCAAAAACTATACAATCCTGTATAAGGATACTTCATCCGCTCACAATCAAACAATATTGACTTTCTGGCAACACTCATAGACATGTTTCTGGTTTATTATTTTCATTTGTGTGCAAAAACTATCTTACTTTAATAATTTTATAATTACGGAATACAAATATTTGCCGACCCGTTAATTTTTCAAGAAGTCTGAGCATTTTTTCCTTGAAAGAATATCGCTTTTGGGTTTCATCGAGTTCCACATTCCAGTGCTTCGCAGCAATACGTTTCTCCATTACAACAGGATGTGTACCGGTGAATTTTTGCAGGGCATCAAACTCATTGTAATCAAAAAAATCAGGACTGCTAAGATAAAATCCCAGTTGTATATCATCAGCATTGTAAAAGTGATGTACATTTTTCAGCTTCCGTTTCATTTGCTCTGGGCTTTTCACCCAACCATAGTGATATACTTCTGCAACCACCGGTACTACTTTTAGTTTTTTATGGCCTCTTCGAAAACCCTGTGCATCCTTATAAGAGCGAATTGCCTTATCGTTTTTAATGAGCCGCACTTCATGCCTGTACCATTTGCGGCTATCACCCACATATTCATACGTGCCATAAAAATGAAGATATCGAAACAACAGTCCCTCAACTTTTTGCTCATGGCAATACAGTTCTGCTGTTTTACGGATGACGGCATGATACTTTTCATGAATCACTTCATCGGCCTGAATATAAAAGATCCAATCCGTATCGGCCGAGACCTGGTCCATCACTTTATCGGTTTCAAGTGCATATACAATACCATCTTTCCGCAGGTTCATATCCCAGGTTGAATAAACAATCCTGAGCTTGTCCGAAACAATAGAGCGGATAAGTCCGTCTGTATCATCATCGCCTTTATCAATACTAACAATCATTTCATCTATTACGGGTAAAATAGAATTGATGGCTTCCACTACAGGAAAATTATTCAACACAGCATTACGAACGATGGTTATACCGGTAATCTTCATAACAGAGAATATTTCCAAAGAACCGATTTTTTTTAATACAAAGCTTTGCATCAGTTACGAAACCCAACTTCTGCCACTCTGAAGGCAGCAGGATGGAAATGGCAGTTATTGCAGAAAGATAATCGTCTGCCTTTAAATCGCTACCCTGATTCCTGCAAACTTGGCTTATTTTTAAAAGATGGTTCAAACTTTGAACCCCTTCAACTTTTATTCTATATATGAAACTTCTTATTAAATATCTAACGCCTTATAAGGGCTTAATCTCTTTAACGATGGCATTGGCTGCCATCAATATTGGCTTTTCTTTAATCGATCCCATTTTGTTTGGCAAGCTCATTAATCTTGCCAACCAGCACCAAGGCATCAACAAACCACCAACCCGCAATTTTGACTGGAACAGGTTCTTTACTTCTTTTACATGGAAAGAGCCGGGTGTATTGTTTGTACTTACACTGTCTATCTCTGTTGCCATGATAAGCCGAATTGCAAAAGCATTCCAGGATTATTTTCAAAATCTCACTACTCAAAAATTCGGCACAAAAGTTTTTACAGATGGTTTACAACATGCCATGAAACTTCCTTACCAGGATTTTGAAGATCAACGCAGTGGCGAAACATTGTCTATTTTAACC
>JBKJNM010000067.1:0-4616 GCA_046593655.1 Lacibacter sp.
AACATGCACATCAATATCGCTGTCCTATGAATTGTGAAAAAGGTAAAACCTATGACAAGGAAGGCAACTGCCCGGTATGTGGCATGAAGCTGGAACACTTTGATGGCGTTGACAATGGACTTACTTACAAAATGGAATTTGCTGCTGCTCCCGGCCAGGTAGAAGCAGGCAAAGATGCTGTGTTAACCTTTACTCCAAAGGTGGTGGGCAAAGAAAGTGAAGCAGTGGCGCTGGATGTGCAACACGAAAAGAAAATACATTTGATTGTAGTAAGTAACGACCTCAGTTATTTTGAACATATCCATCCCGATTACCAGGCAGATGGTTCCTACAAAATAATGGTATTGGAAAATAGCAAATCATACAGCAATGGCCCTGGCAAAAATGAAACCCGTTTTGCAAATGGTGGAGACTATACTTTGTTTGCAGATTACATGCCAAGCGGTGGAAGCCACCAGGTAGAAAAAATTGGGGTAAATGTAAAAGGCACAGCAAAAGCACCAGTTACTTACGCTGCAAATAAATTAACAGGCACATCAGACAACTTTTCCGTAACACTGCAGGCAACAGGCGGAAAATTAATTACCGGCGCTCAAATGCATATTGCAGGCGAGCTAACACAAAATGGCAAAGCAGTTGATGTAAATACACTGGAAAATTATCTTGGTGCAAAAGCCCACATGGTAGTGGTTAGTTTAAATGATAAGGAATACCTGCATGTGCATCCTGATGTGAGTGCCGGTAAGTTTGATTTGCATACAACTTTTAAAAAGCCCGGCATTTATCGTGGCTGGATTCAGTTTCAGAGTGCCGGAAAAGTGCATACCGTAGATTTTGTGATGGATGTAAAAGTAGGAACAGCGGATGATATAAAGAAAGCAACGGAAGGCCATGATGCAAAAGAAGCTGGTCACCAAGAGCATTAATTTTTTGTGTAAAAGGGTTTGGCCGAAGTCAAACTCTTTTATTCATTTTATCAGCAGTTAAAAACAGGAAGTATGCAATTCAATAAGATATTAGTATTTGTATTATTAGTATGCAGCACAGTAACTATTGTACATGCACAGCAGGCAAAGAAAACGGAGGAAGTTTGCTACAACCCCAATGCAAAAGGGGATACCAGCAAACGAAGTATAAAATCTGCAGCGGTGGGTAAAATTGGGGAAGCCAATATTACTATCAATTATCATTCACCCGGTGTTAGGGGCAGAACTATATGGGGTGGCTTGGTTCCCTACAATGATGTGTGGGTAACTGGTGCCCACAATGCAACCAACATCGAAATTGATAAAGATTTTATAGTGGCCGGTACAAGCATATCTAAAGGCAAGTATGCCATCTTCACCATTCCGGGTAAAGAGGAATGGACAATCATCATCAATAAAAACTGGAACCAGCATTTAACCGATGACTATTTGCTACAAGAAGATGTAGTAAGAATAAAAGTAAAGCCAATACAACAAAATAAAATAACAGAGCGATTACAGTATTTTATAGAAGATGATAAAAATGGTAACGGAAAAATTGCAATAGCATGGGAGTTACTGTGGATTGAATTTAAGTTAAACATTAAGAAATAAAAAATGGAAAATCAACACACGAAACAGCAATACACCTGCCCAATGCATCCCGAAGTAATTAAGGATGAACCGGGTGATTGCCCTTTGTGTGGTATGCAGCTTGTTCTTTTAAACGTTGCAGAAAGCAAGATTGAATCAGATGCTAAGCCTGCAGCTGCAGACCATAGCAAAATGAAAATGTCTGGAGACAAGTTAAGTCCGTCAGAAAGAGATCATGCAGCTGCTGCACTGAAACAGGGTAAACAACAATACACTTGCTCTATGCATCCACAGGTGATAAAGGATGAGCCGGGTAAATGTCCCTATTGTGGCATGGTACTCATTCCTCTAAAAACAAAAGATAATGCTAAGGGCGAACATCATAAGCATCTAAACATGATTGATGATTTCAAAAAACGCTTTTATGTAGTATTGATTTTAACCATTCCCATCATGCTGTTATCGCAAATGATACAGCACTGGCTTAAAGTAGATTGGCAATTTACTGGCTCACAATATGTGTTGTTTGCATTATCATCCATCGTTTTCTTTTATGGCGGCTGGCCTTTCCTGAAAGGATTAGTAGATGAAGCAAAAGCGAAGAGCCCGGGCATGATGTTTTTGATTGGCTTTGCTATCAGCGTGGCTTACATCTATAGTGTAGCAGTTGTATTTGGCTTGCAAGGCATGGATTTCTTTTGGGAGCTGGCAACGCTTATACTTATCATGCTTCTGGGACATTGGATAGAAATGAAATCAGTGATGGGCGCATCAAGAGAATTAGAATTGCTGGTGCAATTAATGCCATCTGATGCACATTTGGTGACAGGTGACACGATACAAGATGTAAAAACCGAGACATTACAAGAGGGGAATATCATTTTAGTAAAGCCTGGTGAAAAAGTAGCCGCCGATGGAATTATTAGTGAGGGTCAGAGCTATCTTAATGAAAGTATGATGACCGGTGAAAGCAAACCCGTAGAAAAAAAAACAGGCAATAAAGTAATTGCAGGCTCTATCAATGGCAACGGTTCTATTAAAGTAACTGTATCGCATGGTTCTAAGGATTCTTATTTGTCGCAGGTAATTAAACTGGTAGATGATGCTCAAAATTCAAAATCTAAAACACAGTTATTGGCTGACAAAGCTGCTCAATGGCTTACTGTAATAGCTATTGTTGCGGGCATAAGTACTTTTTTATATTGGTATTTAACAGGCCAATCCCTTGCCTTTGCCATGGAAAGAATGGTAACCGTCATTGTTATTTGTTGCCCGCATGCATTAGGGCTTGCTGTTCCTCTGGTAGTTGCTAAATCTACAACCATTGCTGCAAAGAGCGGCCTGTTAATTAAGAACAGAACGGCATTTGAAAATTCAAGAAAGATAACTACCATTGTTTTTGATAAAACAGGGACATTAACTATTGGTAAGTTCGAAATTTCAAAAATCGTTTCTTTACAAAGCAAGGTTTCTGAAAACGAATTGATACGCATAGCTTCTGCACTGGAACAAAATTCGGAACATCCTATTGCAACAGGCATCATGGAAAAAGTAAAGGGCTTAAAGTTGTCTGTTCCTTCTGCTGAAAATTTTAATGCAATTACCGGCAAGGGTGTAGAAGCAAAAGTGGAAGGCAAAGATGTGAAAGTGGTGAGTCCCGGTTATCTCAAAGAAAATAATATACCCTTCCCTGCTGATTTTAAAACAGACCTTGCAGAAACAGTTGTTTTCGTAATTATCAACAATAGTTTAGCCGGATATATTGCCTTATCCGATGCCATCCGTCCCGAATCGGCAGACGCTATTGCCACCTTGAAAAAAAATGGTATCAAGTCAACTTTATTAACAGGGGATAATAATGCAGTTGCAAAATCTGTAAGCGAAACATTGGGCATGGAAGGTTTTTTTGCTGAAGTATTACCACATCAAAAATTAGAAAAAATAAAAGAACTGCAAAGCAAAGGCGAGTTTGTTGCCATGACAGGTGATGGCGTTAATGATGCCCCCGCTCTGGCACAGGCAGATATTGGTATTGCTTTAGCTTCCGGCTCTGATATTGCAGCCGAAACAGCGGGGATAGTTTTAGTAAACAGTAATCCAAAAGATGTAGTGAATTTGATTTTGTTTGGTAAAGCCACTTACCGTAAAATGATTCAGAACCTGATATGGGCAACAGGCTACAATTTAGTGGCCTTGCCATTAGCGGCAGGAGTATTGTATAGTCAGGGAATTTTATTAAGCCCTGCTGCAGGAGCTGTGCTGATGACCGTAAGTACAGTAGTGGTTGCCATCAATGCAAGTATGTTAAAAGTAAAAAACTAAAATGATAAAAGTAAAACCATACGCTGCATTATCCCTCACACTTGGAGGGTTACTCTTGGTGGTAATGGGAATCTTTTTTATTTTTTTAAGGGCACCTTTATTGCCCGAAGATTCCCGGTACATCGGTACATCTTTAAGTGAAATTGAAAATAAAATTCCCGGCTTATCAGCCTGGCTCCAAAAAGTATTTTGGGTAATGGGTTGCTATGTTTTAACAACAGGGCTTTTTACTGTATATATCGCTCAAGCTTCTTTTCGAACAAGGGAGTATGGGGCATTCGTAATTGTTTTCATTGCAGGCATCACTTCAATTGGTGCTATGACCATAATAAATTTTATGCTCCAATCAGATTTTAAATGGCTTTTATTAGCTTTTACTCTTCCATGGTTTATTTCTTTAATTCTATACTTTTTTCATAAATAACAATAAAAATCAAACTTTATGAATTTCAATTAATAATTTATTTACTATTTAAACTTTAAATTATGAAAAGTAAAAATCTTATCACAGCAGTTTTTTTTAGTGCCGGTATTTTTTTACAGTCATGCGGTAATGAAAAAAACAACTCACTTAAAACAGATAATAATAATTTTTTCACCTAAAAAAAATAAAACAATCATGGAATACTATTTCAGTAAAACAATTGCGGATAGTTTCGACAACGCAATTCAAAAAGTTACAGAAGCACTCAAAGCTGAAGGTTTTGGCATATTGACAGAAATTGACATAAAAGC
>JBKJNM010000211.1:0-19517 GCA_046593655.1 Lacibacter sp.
ACTGATGAAACAAGAATGCAAATGCACCTGGCAGCAGTCATGGTGAGCAATTTCACCAATCACTTATATGCTTTAACGGAGGATTATTGTAAGGATCGACATCTTGATTTTAGTTTACTGCATCCATTGATCATTGAAGTTGCCTGTCGTTTAACACAGGGAAATGCAGTGGATATGCAAACCGGTCCTGCAAGAAGAGGAGATGAAGAAACGATCAATAAACATCTGCTTTTACTTGAAATTGATAAGGATTTACAGGACCTGTACCATGAGTTTTCTGAAAGCATCCTTAAATTGTATCGTAAAAAGTAAGAACTTCATGGCAACTTTTATTTATGAACCTGCTTGAACAATTTAAACAGATCAGCACATTTGTCTTTGATTTGGATGGCGTACTCACAGATGGCTCGCTGTTGATCCTGAATGGCAATGATTTTCTCCGCACCATGAACATTAAAGACGGTTATGCCATCCAGTTAGCAGTGAAGAAAGGCTACCAGGTTGTGGTTATTTCAGGTAGTGTTTCAAAACCCTGTGCTGATCGATTGGAATACCTGGGTGTGAAGAATGTGTTCATGAAAGTAAAAGATAAGGAAGAAGTACTGGCTCAATTTTTACTGGTCAACAACCTGAAATGGGAAACTTGTTTGTTTATGGGCGATGATGTCCCTGATCTTGAAGTAATGAAAATGGTGGGGCTGGCAGCTTGTCCGGCTGATGCCGTTCCTGAAATTAAGTCTGTATCAAAATTTATTTCTTCTGTCAACGGAGGCAAGGGCTGTGTAAGGGAAGTCATTGAAAAAGTACTGCGGCTCAATGATCATTGGATGCAGGGATCAACAAATACCGCTTCCATTTAAATCAATTTCATTTCGAACGAATGCTTCTTTATCTTCACGGTTGAAACTGACAAATGAAGAAGTTCGCTGATTTTTTTAAACTTATACGCTGGCCCAACCTGGTTTTTATTGCCCTTACCCAGGTATTGTTTTTCTTTTGCGTAGTGCAGCCAACTTTATACGGAAGTGAATTACACATGCCGAGAGAGGATGGTTCTTTATTTATTATTCTTTGCCTGTCATCTGTTTTTATTGCGGCTGCAGGTTATGTGATCAATGATTATTTTGATTTGAATATTGATTTGGTCAACAAGCCTTCCCGCATGGTTGTGGATCGAAGCATCAGCAGGCGCTGGGCTATTTTCTTTCACCTGTTTTTTTCACTGGCTGGTATTTTAATGGGCTTTTATATTGGTTTGCAAAATGGCAACTGGATCATTGGTTTTGCAAACACCCTGTGTGTGTTCCTGCTTTGGTTTTACAGTACAACATTTAAAAAAAGGTTGCTTATCGGCAATATCATTATTTCACTTTTAACAGCCTGGGTTGTATTTGTTGTTTATCTGCTTACTGTTCATCAGCAGATAGATCTCATGCACCTCGTTAATGACGGGGCTAAACAAAAATTATTAAGACTTGCCATACTCTATTCATCTTTTGCCTTTATCATCACACTCATTCGTGAAGTGGTAAAAGATATTGAAGATATGGATGGCGATGCCCGGTACGGATGTAAAACAATGCCGATTGTTTGGGGAGTTGAATTTTCAAAAGTGTTTGCAACCATTTGGCTGTTAATTTTACTTGTACTGCTACTGGTGGTATTATTTTATGTGCTGCAGTTCGGAATGTGGATAGCAGCTTCGTATAGCCTGGTATTGATTCTTATGCCGGTTGCTTATTGTATGTACCTGTTGTTTAAAGCAAATACTACAAAAGATTTTGCAGTCTTAAGCAAGTGGATCAAAGCAGTCATCTTTACAGGCATCTTATCCATGATCCTTTTTAAATTTTTTGGTTGATGGAACGTATCATCCTTGCATCTAAATCGCCAAGACGCCGGCAATTATTAGAGTGGGCCGAAATTCCATTTGATGTAATAGTGAAAGACACCGATGAAATGTATCCTGCATCACTTGCTATTGATAAAGTGCCCGTTTACATTGCAAGAAATAAAGCATTGGCGGTGAAAGATGAACTAAGTCATGATCGATTGATTCTTGCCGCCGATACAGTTGTTGTACTGAAAGAAAAAGTAATTGGTAAGCCCGCCAATAAAGAAGATGCTGTAAAGACGCTGAGGGAATTATCGGGAAAAACGCATTTAGTAATTACCGGGGTAGTGATTATGAAAGACGAAACAGAAATTGCATTTTCAGATATTACCGAAGTAGAGTTTCATTCATTAACTGATCAGCAAATAAAATATTACGTGGAGCATTACCAACCATTTGATAAAGCTGGTGCTTATGCAATCCAGGAGTGGATTGGAGTGGTGGGTATTAAACGGGTTCATGGCGATTTTTATAATGTCATGGGCTTACCTGTAAGCAGGGTAGTGAAAGCATTAGCACAATTTGAACTATAAATTTGAAGAGGAGAGTTTGTGCATACCATTTTCATTTGCTATTTTGTAAATGATTCGTTGGGATTTATTTCAAATCAACATACCTCCAAATTTTCAAATTATTCTGCTATGAATGAACGCCTGCTACAATTCATCTGGCAACACCTTTATTTTAATAAGGAACAGCTCATCACACAAGACGGGCAATCATTGCAAATTTTTTTCCAAGGGACACTTAACAACAACCAGGGTCCTGATTTTTCAAACGCCAAAATACGCATCAACAATATAACTTGGGCCGGTAATATTGAGTTGCATATTAAAACCAGCGATTGGAAAAAACATGGGCATACCAATGATGAGCATTACAACAATATTATTCTGCATGCGGTTTGGGAACATGATGAAATTGAAAAGCAAAACATTCCGATACTGGAACTGAAGAACCGCATTTCATCATCCTTGTTACAACGATATTATGAATTGATGCAGCAAAATACGTTTATTCCATGCGAACAGCAGTTGCCGGTTGTATCAGAACTTGTTTGGAGCAGTTGGAAAGAACGAATGATTGCAGAGCGTTTGTATGAAAAGAATGAAAAGATCAATCAATTGCTCAAAGAAACCAATCAGCATTGGGAAGAAGCATTCTGGCAACTGCTGGCAAGAAATTTCGGCATAACCGTAAATGCGGATGCATTTGAAGCAATTGCGAAAACAATATCTGTTACAATTTTAGCAAAACATAAAAATCAGATTCATCAGTTGGAAGCGTTGTTGTTGGGGCAGGCCGGGTTGCTGAGTGAAGTATTTACAGAAGATTATGCAGTGATGCTGCAAAAGGAATATCATTTCCTGCAAAAGAAACATCAATTGCAACCAGCCAGGCAACTACTTAGTTTTTTACGCATGCGTCCTGGCAATTTTCCATCCATCCGCCTGGCGCAACTGGCTATGCTCATTCATCAATCCAGCCATTTGTTTTCAAAAATATTAGAAGCACAGGATTTCAACAGCATCAAACAATTATTGTCAGTAACGGCAAACGACTACTGGCATTGTCATTATACGATCAATGAACCAACAAATTTTCGAAAAAAACAATTAGGTAATATGATGATTGAAAATATACTCATCAATACAATTATCCCTGTGTTGTTTGCATATGCTCAGCATCATAACAACGAACAACTGAAACAAAAAGCTATTCAATGGTTACAGCAATTGCCGAAAGAAAAAAACAGCGTTACCAAAAATTGGGAAGAAGCCGGCATTCAACATCAAACTGCATTTGATTCGCAGGCGTTATTGTATCTCAAAAAAAATTACTGCAACAAAAAACGTTGTTTAAACTGTGCAATCGGGAATAGTATTCTTAAAAGATAAATTGTGTTAACAGAGGTGACACCTTTCTAAAAAGGTGTCACCTCTGTTAACCTTACCAGTTAAACACAACTTGCTGTTCAATATCTGTATGCAAACTTTTAGCCACCGGGCAGGTGATTGCTGCATTTTGTAAAATCGTTTTCTGCTTTTCATCCAGTTGCAGGTGAGGTGGGAAATGAAAGATTACATCTACAGCCCCGATGCGCCTAGGCTCGCTTTTCATATGTTTTTGAATATCCATTTTCACTCCATCCAGATCAATCTGCATATCCCTGGCTTTAATACCCATGATGGTTAACATACAACTGCCCAATGCCGTAGCAACAAGATCAGTAGGCGAGAATCGTTCGCCCTTTCCCTGGTTGTCCGTAGGGGCATCGGTTTCAATGCTGGTGGCACTTTGCAGATGGGTAGCTTCTGTACGCAACTGTCCTTTGTATAGAATGGAGGATGTCATAAACTTGTGAATTATTAATGAAAGTTGGGGCAGCAAGATACCACAATGCTGCATCTATCGTTTTAATCTGTAAATTTACTTTCAAACAACAATATCAAACTTGTGAAAAGAATCCTCATCAGTTTTTGTTTAACCGTTTCAGCGATTGTAGCCTTAGCACAGGAACAGAAAAAAACTAAAAGTGAGCGTGAACAAAAAAAAGATGCACGCCGTGAAAAAATAAATGCACTCATCCGTCAGCAGGAAGAAGGCGCCTTGGTCTTTAATAAGCAAAATGTATTTGGATTACGTTTAAATACAGATGGCTGGGGTGTGTTTTATGAAAGGGGGTATATGAAAAACGTAAAAACAACTAATCTCTTTGCACTTGAGTTAGGTGAAAAAAAACATCCCAAAGAACAAAAGCTGAATAATCTATTAAGCAATAACGGGTTCTTCCAGATTGGTAATCCTTATGTTTATGGCAAACGAAATTATTTTTATCAGTTGAAACCAACTTTTGGTCAGCAACGGATGATTGGTGGTAAAACAAATAAAAATGGAGTTGCTGTTCATGTAATTTATGCAGGTGGTATTTCTGTTGGTATTGAACGACCCTATTATGTAAGAGTTCGTGATGCCGGTCCTGATGGCTCAAAAGAATTAAAATATTCTGATGCAGACAGTACTGCTTTTTTAACTCCTGGTAACATTGTTATGGGAACAGGATTGCGGTATGGCTGGAATGAATTGAAAATAGTACCGGGTGTTCATGCAAAAGCTGCTCTTCGTTTTGATTATGGCCGTTTTAATGAAATGGTATCTGCAATAGAAGTGGGTCTCAATTTTGAAGCCTACACCCGGGAGATCGATATGATGCTTCGCAATCCCAATAAACAGGTGTTTTTTAACGGATACATTGCCATTCTTTTTGGTAAACGAAAATAACTTTCGGCAATTCCTGAAATCAGAGCAAAACCCGGTTGGTACTCTTTCGGCTGTATAAACTAACTTTGCTTTTCATTTGTTACACAACTATGCAAGAAATTGTAGCGACAGAACCTGCTGCAGAGCAGAAATTAAAAAAACCAGATTGGCTAAGAGTACGATTACCTATTGGTGAATCGTATCGTCATGTTCGAAATCTTGTTGATACACATAAGCTCCACACTATCTGCGAAAGCGGCAACTGTCCTAATATGGGCGAATGCTGGGGCGCTGGCACTGCCACATTCATGATACTTGGAAACACCTGTACCAGGAGCTGTGGTTTTTGTGCAGTGGCAACAGGCAAACCTGATGCAGTGGACTGGGATGAACCACAACGGGTAGCAGAAGCCATTCATCTCATGAAAGTAAAACATGCAGTCATTACATCTGTTGACAGGGATGAATTGAAAGATGGCGGCAGTATCATCTGGTACAATACCATTCGTGCAGTAAAGAGTTTGAATCCTGATACTACTTTGGAAACATTGATTCCTGATTTTAAAGGCCAGATGGAAAATGTATTAAGAGTGGTGGAAGCACATCCTGAAGTTGTATCGCATAATATTGAAACAGTTGAACGATTAACCAGACAGGTGCGTATCCAGGCAAAATACTGGAGAAGCATGGATGTATTACGTTATTTGAAAGCAAACGGTATGCGTGTTAAGAGCGGCATCATGCTGGGACTTGGTGAAGCAAAAGAAGAAGTGATACAAACCTTGAACGATCTTAAAAATAATGGAGTTGATGTAGTTACAATTGGTCAATACCTGCAACCAACAAAAAAACATTTGGCTGTACAACGTTTTGTTCATCCTGATGAGTTTGCTGAATACCGGGAGATTGGTTACAGTATTGGTTTAGATTATGTTGAAAGCGGTCCATTGGTTCGTTCCAGTTACCACAGCGAAAAGCATGTAATACCCGGTTACGGAAGAGAAAAATGGGAACAGGAAAAAGCAGCGTTTATTTCATAAGAACATGATGAAAAAAATAATTGCAGGAGCAGTGTTGTTTATTACAACTGCTCCTTTTTGTTGGGCCCAACTTCGTTGGCAGAACGTTGATTCACTGTACGGGCCATTGCCATCTTCAGTACATGTTTATAAATCAACAGATACTATCGAAGGCAAACCAAACATTGCCTTTTATGTGATAGCAGATTTGAAAGACAGGAAATTAGATTTTACAACTGACACAACTTTCAAACGAAGACTGACTCCCAAACAATTCTATGAGAAAAATTCACAACCGCTGATAGTTGTGAATGGAACTTTTTTTGATTTTGCTACCAACCGGAATTTAAATACAGTCATAAAAGATGGGAAGCTGGTTTCATATAATGTGCATACAACACCATTAAAAGGAAAAGACACGTTAACCTATCTGCATACATTCCGTTCTGCCATTGGTATCAGTAAAAAAAGAAAAGCAGATATAGCGTGGTTATATACTGATTCTTCTGCTATCTATGCAAAAGCCTTTCAATACAAATCATCAGCTTTTAAAGACTCTTTTGTTTCAATAAGAAATCAACCGCTGGTTTTAAATGCCAGGTCCTGGAAAATGCAAACAGCAATAGGAGGAGGGCCTGCATTAATCCATAATTCAAAGATCGGCATCAGTAATAATGAAGAACATATGTTTGCTGGTAAAGCCATCAATGATAAACATCCACGCACTGCAATGGGTTATACTGCTGATGGCAAACTTATTATTCTTGTCGTGCAGGGAAGGTTCCCAAATATTGCCGAAGGTGCGTCTTTGAATCATCTGGCAGCAATTTTGCTTGATCTGGGTTGTGCAGAAGCATTGAACTTAGATGGTGGTGGCAGCAGTTGTTTATTGGTGAATGGCAAAGAAACCATTCAACCAAGTGATAAACAACAAAGAGCTGTACCTGCTGTTTTCATCATTCAGGCTAAAAAGCGATAGATTTACGATGCCAATTGCTTGTTAAAAGCAAATAAATGGACAAACGGCCAAATTGCCCTCGTCTTTTCTCGTTATTTTTACACTTATTGTTTTATGTCAAACCTGTTTAATTATATGTTTAGTAAAAAAAGTTTGCCCATCATTCTTCTACTCCTTCTCGGAGGCAGTATTTTTTATGCAGTGCAATCATCCTCTACCCGTAAAGAGCCCGGCACCCGTTTTGAACGTATCCTTCAATTAGTTGGTGAATTCCTGGAAGAAGGTCATTTCAATCCCAAAAAGATTGATGACAAATTCTCAAAGGAAGTTTACACAAAGTTTCTGAAGAGCCTGGATCCTGATAAGACTTATTTTCTGGAACCGGACATCGCCAAATTCAAAGCTCTTGAAATAAAAATTGATGATGAAATTCATGGAGCCAAGTTAGAGTCCTTCTACTTATTCAATGCAATCTATAAGCAAAGAGTAGAAGAAGCTTCATTACTTTATAAAGAGATTCTTCAAAAGCCATTTGATTTTTCAACTGATGAAACCTATACGGATGATGAGGATAAAACTGTTTTCGCAAAAACAGAAGCTGCCAGGAAAGAAGTGTGGCGTAAAAAATTGAAATATTTTACACTCGAGCGCTATGTTGATTTAATTGAACAACAGGAAAAAAATAAAAACAAAGAGGGATATAAAATAAAAACAACTATTGAGCTTGAAAAAGAAGCAAGAGAAAAAGTAAGCAAATCACTTGATAAAATGTTTGATCGGTTCCGTAACCGTTTCAAAGATGAAGATCGTTTTTATTTGTTTGTAAATGATATTACTGAAACAATGGATCCGCATACAACTTATTTTCCACCTATTGATAAACGCTCTTTTGATGAGCAGATGAGTGGTGAGTTTTTTGGTATCGGTGCATCGTTGGTTGAAGAGGAAGGTAATATCAAAATTGCAACGGTGGTAAAAGGCAGCCCCGCAGATAAATCCGGCGAAATTCAGATCGGTGATATTGTAATGAAAGTGGCACAGGGTATCGAAGAACCCCAGGATTTAACGGGGTTTGAAGTGCCGGATGCTGTACGCTTAATCAGGGGTAAAAAAGATACGGAAGTAAGATTAACCATTAAGAAAGGAAGCGGTGAAATAAAAGTGGTTACGCTCATTCGTCAAAAAATAAATTTGGATGAAACGTTTGCAAAGAGTACAATCATTAAAGGTGCAAACAACTATAAGATTGGTTATATCTACCTGCCTGAATTTTATGCCAACTTTCAGGATCCAAACGGAGCCCGTTGCGCAGCTGATGTAGCTAAAGAAATTGTAAAATTAAAACAGGAAGGGATTAACGGAATTATTCTCGATCTGCGTACAAACGGCGGCGGTTCATTAATGGATGTTGTTCAAATGGTTGGATTATTTATTGAAGAAGGCCCGGTTGTACAGGTGAAGAGCAGGGATGAAGCACCTTCTATCTTGCGTGATAAAGACAATAATGTATTATGGAACGGTCCGCTCACAGTTATGGTGAATGAGTTCAGTGCTTCCGCTTCTGAAATATTTGCTGCTGCTATCCAGGATTATAAACGTGGTTTGGTGATTGGCAGTACCACTACTTATGGGAAAGGAACCGTGCAGCGCAGTATTCAATTAGAGCGCAGCAGTTGGACAAGTAATAATCCATCCGACTTAGGAGATATCAAACTTACACTACAAAAGTTTTACAGGGTAAGTGGTGCAAGTACTCAGTTGAAAGGAGTTAGTTCTGATATTATTTTGCCTGATCAGTATGAATACCTGAAGCTGCGTGAAAAAGATGATCCGGATGCATTGGCCTGGGACGAAATTGGCAGCACGCAGTATAAAGCATGGAAAAGTGATTATGATCTCAATTATATTGTAACCCGCAGTAATGAAAGGATTAAGCAGAATAAATCATTCCAGTTGATAAAAGAAAATACAGATTGGTTATCAAAATACAATGACAAGCAGTATTCACTGAGCCTTACAAAATTCCGCCAGGAAAAGAAAACATTAAGCACAACTATTAAAACAATTGATTCGCTAATTAAGATGCAAACACCACTTTCGGTAGTAAATCTCGAAGTGGATCTGCAAAGAATCAAAGGCGATGCAGGTAAGGAAGAAAGAAATACGGCCTTTGTTAATCGCTTAAAAAATGATCTTCATTTAGGCGAAACCGTGAATGTAATGACGGATATGATTCAGCAGTTTTTTATTGCACAGAATAAACAATCGGCCAAATCAAATAACTAAAATCAAGCCCCTGCAAAGGGGCTTTTTTATTTTATCATTAGCGGATTAACTACACGCCCCTTTAAATAATAAACCTTTTTTAAGTTTATAATTGTACCTTTACCATTCTTAATGTTATTGCTCTCTCTGTTTGTGTAGTACTCTTTCTCCCCAAATAACGAATGTTTTAACGTAAGGCAGATAAAGTATCAGCTCTTGTTGATAGCCTTATCACATTTTTTAATCAAATACATATTTCGTGTCATTTAACAATTTACAGCTCATTGAGCCTATTCTGAAGGCATTGAGCAAAGAAGGGTACACCATCCCTACACCTATCCAGGAACAATCCATCCCTGCTATTTTACAACATAGAGATTTGCTGGGTTGTGCTCAAACCGGTACCGGTAAAACGGCCGCATTCACTATCCCCATTTTGCAACTCATGCATCAACAACAGCAGCAGGAACAGCAAAGTCATCGCCGGATACAAACCTTAATTCTTACGCCAACCCGTGAACTCGCAATACAGATTGGTGAAAGCATTAAATCATACGGTCATTTTTTAAACATCAAGCACCAGGTGGTATATGGTGGAGTTCCTCAATTCAGCCAGGTACAGACAATCAAGCGTGGAGTAGATATTATTGTTGCCACCCCCGGTCGTTTACTCGATCTGATGCAACAGGGTTATATCAGCCTCAGCCAAATTCAATTTTTTGTATTGGATGAAGCAGATCGTATGTTGGACATGGGTTTTGTACAGGATGTTAAACGCATCATTGCAAAACTTCCTGCTAAACGTCAAACATTATTTTTCTCTGCTACTATGCCGGGAGAAATTAAACAATTGGCAGATATATTGTTAACCAAGCCTGTAAAAGTGGAAGTAACACCTGCTTCTTCAACAGTTGAAATTATTCAGCAATCAGTTTATTTTGTAGAGAAGCATCACAAACAATCTTTACTTATTCAGTTATTGAAAGATGATACAATAGAATCTGTGCTGGTGTTTACACAAATGAAGCATGCGGCTGATAAATTAGCCAAATACCTGACTGCTGCGGGCATTCGTACAGAAGCAATCCATGGTAATAAATCGCAGAATGCGAGACAAAGTGCATTAGAGAATTTCAAGAAAAGAAAAACACGTGTATTAGTGGCAACAGATATTGCTGCCCGTGGAATAGATATTGATGAATTAACGCATGTACTAAATTTCGAATTGCCGAATATTCCTGAAACATATGTTCACCGAATTGGCAGAACCGGCAGGGCAGGGGCAAATGGCAGCGCCATTTCTTTTTGTGACTGGAGTGAAAAAACATTTCTCACAGATATACAAAAGCTGATTAAGAAAAATATTCCTGTTGTGAAAGGACATGCATTTGATATTATTTCAATGCATAACAGTCCTGTTGCTACAAGTCAACCAGGCGCAGTAAATAGTAATTTCGGAAGTGCAGGAAGAGGCCGACGATACGGGAAAGCATTTTCTCAACGATAATTTCAAAATGGAAATTAATAGCGGTAACAAACTGCATTAATATTCATGCCTGCACCTACTGAAGCAAATAAAATAACATCACCCGTTACAAGCTGGTGATGTTCTATTTCTCTTTTTCTCACTAAATCCAACAGTGTAGGTACAGTAGCAACAGAACTATTGCCCAGCCATTGAATGCTCATGGGCATAATATGTTCTGGCACCTGTTCAATGCCATATAATTTGTACAGGCGTTTAATGATGCCATCATCCATTTTTTCGTTTGCTTGATGAATAAATACCTTTTTGAGATCAAGAATGGATACAGCACTTTTATCAAGGCACTCCTTCATAGCAGCCGGAACATATTTCAAAGCATATTCATACACTTTTCGCCCTTTCATCTTTATGTAACGAATACCCGGATCACTACCTGGAAAAAATGATTGCCCCATATGGATATAATCAATTTCATCCATTGAGTGCGATTGTACTGAAGTACTCAGAATTCCTGAATCTTCTTTTTGTGAATCTTTGTATTCAAGAATCGCTGCGCCTGCACCATCACTAAATATCATACTGTCACGATCATGTACATCAATTACTCTTGATAAAGTTTCAGTGCCAATAATCAATGCTTTTTTAGCTATACCAGCTTTGAAAAAGGCATCGGCATGTATCATCGCCTGAATCCATCCAGGGCACCCAAATAAAAGATCATATGCAACACAGGCGGGGTTACGGATACCTAAGCGGTGTTTAATAACATTTGCCAGAGAAGGTACAGCATCTGTTTGAATGGTATTTTTAATGACATTTCCGAAATTATGTGCAACGATCAACTGATCAATTTCTTCAGGATTTATATGGCTGTCGGTAATTGCATTTTTTGCTGCAATTGCTCCAATATCAGATGCATTTAGCTGATCTGTTGCGTAACGGCGTTCTTCAATGCCGGTAATTTGCTGGAATTTATTTACTAGTTCCTGTGGAGGCGTTAATAGGGCTTCCTGATTTTCAGAATAAAAAACATGTTGAACAAAATCGCTGTTTGCTTTAATTACAAGGGGGATATAAGACCCGGTGCCGGTAATGACTGTTCGAGGCATAGGAAAAAGTAATAGTGAAAAAAAATCTGCTGTTTGTAAAATGACAAACAGCAGATATAGGATTGTTAATATCAGGACAGAGAAGAGATCGAATATTACTCCGCTTTTACAGCATCTTCTGCTGTAATAACTTCAGCGTCTTCTTCTGGTATTACAGCTTCCAATACCGGAGTATTATTACGAATGACCAACTGGAAATCATTATTCATTTCAAATTCATAACGTTTCCCTGCAAGTATTCTCATTGCTGAACTATCTTCCTGGAGAAGTTCCGCCAACTCTTTTGCAATGGGGTTGTGCTTTACTTCACTGTTGATCTTTCCGTTATTTAGCTGTAACTGTGAAAAACTGAATTTTGTTTTACGTCCTGCAACGGCTCTTTCGAAATCAGTATGATTCATATTCAGTACTTGCTCTGAACCAGTTGATCTTTTCAACAAGATGGTCATTACAGGCAAATATTTTCTCCACGTTGGCTTAAACATAAATCAATTCATTTTGGGGTTTTAAAAATCCAAACAGTAAAAACAGTTAATTATTTTCACTCAAACGGGTAAACTCTGCGCCGTTGAAAATACGGCCAAGGTTATAATCCTGCGTTTCTTCCCACTCCTTAATTTTTGAATCGGAAACAATGCGCCATAAGTTTTTTGATTTTAATTCATCATAGTCACCTATTCTGATAAAAACACCAGTTACAGTATTCCGTTGCTTAAAATGAATATTTACTTTAGCGTTTTTGCTTACCTTGTTATCAATAAACTTTTCTATCATATCATTCGTCATGATGCTATTGTTTGATTACGATATAGACAACTTGTGTCAGTTTGATTGCTTAATTGATTACCACCTGTTAGTACGTGGTTTTTCTTCACGTGGTCTTGCTTCTACTACTTTAATAGTACGGCCATCAGTGTTTGTTCCGTTGAGTGCATCAACTGCACGTTGAGCGGCTGCATCATCAGGCATTTCAACAAAACCAAAACCACGGCTTTGACTTGTCATTTTATCCATAATTACTTTAGCTGAGGAAACTGTTCCGTAAGTGGCAAACAATTGTTGCAAATCTGCATCCTGTACATTAAACCCTAAATTGGAAACATAAATGTTCATAACAAAAAAAAATTAAATTGAAAAAAAAACTTGAGAAGAATACTGGTGTAATTGAAAAAAAGTGTTTGGAAAATATAATTCGCTTACAAGAGATTAACTCAAATGATCGCTTAAAGGTAAGCTTTTTTTGCCATCTACGAGGCTTTTATTTTTTGCTGGCGAAGTCAATAGCATCAACTATTGAGGTGAATAAGGAAATATCAACTGCTATTTAACAGGAAGTGTAAAGACGGCTCAAATTTGAATGATAAAATATCTGAGATTTCTTCTTAAAATCACAAGTGATTTATGATAGCGCAGGTTTTATCAACCATTTCTTTATTTACATCAAGATGTGTTACAAATCTTATTTGCTGTTTACCCATTGCGAAACATAAAATTCCTTTAGCTTTCAGATTCCCGGTAAACTTTTCAGCCGTGATTCCTTCTTTCAAATTAAAAATAATAATATTGGTTTCTACCGGCAAAACACTTTCAACCTTTGAATGGGAAAGTAGGGCTTGTTCAATTTGTTTGGCATGTGTATGATCTGTAGCGAGCCGATCAACATGATTTTCGAGTGCATATAAACCGGCAGCAGCAATAAAACCTGCCTGCCTCATTCCGCCACCAAATACTTTCCTGATCCTCCGGGATTTGTTAATCATTTCTTTAGTTCCAAGCAGCACACTGCCTACCGGAGCACCGAGGCCTTTGCTCAGGCAAATTGAAATGGAATGAAAAATTTTGCCATATTCTTCTGGCCTTTGCTGTTTAGCAACCAAAGCATTGAAAAGCCTGGCACCATCCAAGTGTAGTATAAGATTATTTTGCAGACAAATTTGCTTTATGGCATGAAAATCAGAAAGTTCATAACAGCTTCCACCACCACGGTTGCTTGTATTTTCCAATACCACAAGACTTGAAACAGGCTTATGTACATCATCCGGGTTTATGGCTTCAGCAATTTGCAGAGCAGTAACCCGACCTCTGCTTCCCTCTAACAAACAAACAGACGCTCCCGAATTAAAAGCTATTCCACCTCCTTCATACTGATAAACATGCGACAGGCGATCACATATTACTTCCTCTCCCGGTTGCGTATGAACTTTAATTGCTATTTGGTTGGTCATTGTCCCCGATGGACAAAACAATCCGGCTTCCATCCCAAACATGTTTGCAGCAGTTTCTTCCAGTTTATTAACAGTTTCATCTTCACTGAAGACATCGTCACCCACATTTGCCTGTAGCATACTTTCCAGCATTTCCTTAGTTGGCTTTGTTACCGTATCACTCCTCAGGTCAATCAGTTCCATATCAATCATTTAGTTTAAAATGCAATTTAACCGTTTGTCATAATTATTTATTCAAATAGTAACTATTTGAATCTTTATTTTGTTATTTGTAAGACTAAGTTTCCACTGCAAACGATACAATGATAACCAATATAGCCTCATTTATTAACAGGGGCTATGAAAAGCGGCGCATGATTTGTACCTTTGCAGACAGCAACAGAGGATTATTACCCGTTTATATCACTTCCGGCAAAGTTCACTGTAAGTATAACGTTTCAAACATTTAAGAGGAAAATAATAATATGCGGCAGCTTAAAATTGCAACTCAGATCACCAACCGTGATTCACAAGCGGTTGAAAAGTATCTCCAGGAAATTTCTAAAATACCCATGATTAACCCTGAAGAAGAGACAACTCTTGCTCAACGGATTAAAATGGGAGATCAAAGGGCTTTGGATAAATTGGTACAATCGAACCTACGTTTCGTGGTATCAGTAGCAAAGCAGTATCAACATCAGGGCTTATCATTAAGCGATTTGATCAACGAAGGTAACCTTGGCCTTATTAAGGCAGCTCAACGTTTTGATGAAACCAAAGGGTTTAAGTTCATTTCTTACGCTGTGTGGTGGATTCGTCAGTCTATTCTGCAGGCATTGGCCGAGCAGGGTCGTTTGGTGCGTTTACCTCAAAATAAGATTGGTACTTACAATAAGGCCAACAAAGCCTACATGGCTTTTGAGCAGGAACATGAAAGGGAACCTTCAACTGAAGAACTTGCAGATATCCTGGAAATGAGCGAAACAGAGATCAACAATATCTTCCAAAGTAATACCCGTCATACTTCACTGGATGCACCTGTGCACGAAGCAGAAGATGTGGCCATGGGCGATTTGCTCGAAGGCAGCGATGATACGGATGAAGATGTAATGAAAGATTCATTGCGTAATGAAATACGTCGTGTATTGAAATCACTCAGCCCCCGTGAAGCGGAGATTGTAAATGCTTATTTTGGATTGGATGGTGAAAATGGTGTAACCATTGAACAGATTGGTCAGAAATACGACTTAACTAAAGAACGTATCCGCCAGATCAAAGAAAGAGCTATTAAGCGTTTGCAAAAAGCCCGTTACAGCAATGCATTAAAAAGCTATCTCGGAAACTAATTCATAAAGTGGGTATTAAGTATCAGATCCCCCCGACTAGTCGGGGGGATTATTTTTTTTATTAAAATGGGAATTTTTAAGCTTGTTATTGCGGAGAATTGTTCCTGGCGTAAATTTGAATGATGTACAGGGTTATATTATTAATTACTTTTATTCTTGGTTTTATTGGCTGTGAAAAAAAAATTGAATTCAATCTCAAGCAAGCATCTGAACTTTTGTCTGTTGATGCAAGTATTGAAAATGGACAGGATCCTGTTGTTATTCTCACCAAAAGTCTTAACTATTTCTCCAAAATTTCTGCTGATGTTTTGATTAATTCAATGATCAAAGATGCTGATGTGTTTATTACAGAAGGCAATAAAACACATCAACTCAAGAGATATGATGTGCTTATTCCCGGCAACAATATTCCTTTCAGCTTTTATTCAAGTGATATCAGCAGCCCATCCACAATTATTAAAGGTGAATTCGGAAAACAATACCAGTTAAAGATTGTGTGGAAAGGAAAAGAATATACTTCATCTACCCATATACCTGAATTAAAGAAAAAGGTTGATTCACTTTGGTGGATCAAAGCGCCCAACACCCCGGATACCAGTAAGAGAAGAATAGTAAGAGCTAAAATTACTGATCCACCTTTGTTTGGTGATTACGTCAGGTATTTCACCAAAGTAAACAATCAAAACTTTTTGCCAGGTTTAAATTCTGCTTTTGATGATCAGTTGGTAAATGGTACTACTTATACGGTGGATGTGGATAGAGGAGTTGATCGAAATATTGAACTTGACTTTGAAGAATATGGTTATTTTAAAAAAGGTGACACGGTTACTGTTAAGTTCAGCAATATTGATAAAGCAACGTTTGATTTCTGGAGAACGGTTGAGTTTAGTTATTCCAGTATTGGTAACCCGTTCTCTTCCCCAACAAAGATCATTGGTAATATCAGCAATGGTGCACTCGGTTATTTTGGCGGGTATGCCAATCAATTCAAAACAATCATCATTCCCTGATAATTATCCACAAAGCAATTCCTGTAATAAGAGTTACATTGATTGTGATGTGATCGGGTTAAATTTGTTCACTTATTTTTTATTTAAAGACGAATATGGAAGAAGCAGAAAAAGTACATTGTTTAATTATTGGGTCAGGCCCTGCAGGATATACAGCTGCTATTTATGCAGCAAGAGCCAATCTGAAACCGGTTTTGTATCAGGGCATTCAGCCGGGCGGTCAGTTAACGATCACAACAGAAGTAGAAAACTATCCCGGTTATGCAGACGGTATCCAAGGCCCTGAAATGATGGTTGATTTTGAAAAGCAGGCCGCAAGAATGGGTGCTGATATCCGCTTTGGATTAGCAACAAAGGTTGATTTCAGTTCAACTCCACATAAAGTTTGGATTGATGATGTTAAGCTTATTGAAGCTGATAGTGTGATCATTTGTACAGGCGCCAGTGCTAAATGGCTGGGTCTTGAAAGTGAAGAACGCCTCAATGGATATGGAGTAAGTGCCTGTGCTGTATGTGATGGATTTTTCTTTCGTGGAAAAGAAGTAGGTATTGTAGGTGCCGGTGATACTGCTGCAGAAGAAGCATTATATCTCAGCAAACTTTGTACAACCGTACATATGCTTATCCGCAAAGATTTTATGCGTGCCAGTAAAGTCATGCAGGAAAGAGTATTGAAAACCCCCAATATTAAAATTTACTGGAACTCCGAAACATTAGAGATAATGGGCGATAAGAAAGTAGATGGCATGAAAATAAAGAACAATCAAACAGGTGAAGAATCAATCATCACTGTGCAGGGTTTCTTTGTTGCTATTGGTCATGAACCCAACTCAGGTATTTTTAAAGAATGGGTTGAAATGGATGAGGCAGGTTATATCAAAACTATTCCAGGCACAGCTAAAACAAATGTGGAAGCTGTGTTTGCAGGAGGTGATGTACAGGATAAAA
The DNA here is from genome assembly GCA_046593655.1 of Lacibacter sp. GTDB lineage: Bacteria > Bacteroidota > Bacteroidia > Chitinophagales > Chitinophagaceae > Lacibacter. Next base: position 17,501 of record JBKJNM010000211.1, read on the forward strand.
TTTACAGGCAGGCTGTTACTGCCGCTGGCAGTGGTTGCATGGCGGCACTGGATGCTGAACGCTATTTATCAGCCAAAGGAGTTGTTTAAATCAACTTTTTAAGAATAGTCCTGCTAATACAGCGGGACTTTTTTATTTTCGGCAAATGATCGCAGTACATCTAAAAGAATTGAAATTTCATGCTTATCATGGTTTATATGCCAATGAAGAAAAGGCAGGAGGCCCATTTGAAGTAAATTTGAGTGTGTGGTATGAACAGAGCGGTGCCATTACTTCCATAGATCAAACCATTGATTATACACTTCTGTTTAATATAGTAAAGCAGCATATGCAACAAAGAACTCAACTGCTGGAAATGCTTGCTGAACAAATTTGTGATACAATTAAAGCACGTTTTCCCGTTATTACAGAAATAAAAGTCGAAATTTATAAATGTTCGCCACCTATTGAAAACTTCCAGGGCAAAACCGGCATAACCTTGCACAAAACATTTAATCCAATCGCATGAAAAAATTCTTTTTCCTTTTCTCTTTCTCCATTTTTTTATCAGGGCTTCTTTTTTCACAATCAGTTGATGATTTGGTGAAACAGGCTGACCTGCTGGAGAAGCAATTAAAGGAAGAAGAAGCCTATCAAAAGTTTAAAGAAGTCATAAAAGTTCAACCACAACACCTATATGCATTAACACGCTGCAGCGAGTTGGCCAGCCGCATTGGCAGAAGGCAGCCCACTAAAGAAAAGCAAATGGATTTTTATAAAGCCGCAAAAATTTATGCAGAACGTGCTTTAAAAATAAATGCAAAAGACAGTGATGCAAACGTAGCCATGTCATTTGCGTATGCAAGGATGTCTTTACTCAAAAGCGGCAAAGAAAAAGTAGCTTATGTACGTGAAATTAAAACATATGCTGAAAGAGCTTTGGCCTACAATCCCTCTAATTTTAAAGCAATGTTTGTAATTGGAAGATGGCATTATGAAATAAGCACTCTTTCATCGGTTGAACGTGCTGCTGTGAAAATATTTTTTGGGGGCTTACAAAAAAACTCGCTTGATTCTGCTGTTATTTATCATGAACGTGTACGGGCCATCAGCCCTGATTTCCTGTTGAATTACCTGGAGTTGGCGAAGGCGTATCATAAAAATAATAAAAAGCAAAAGGCTGTTGAAATCCTGAATTATATGTTGCGTTTGCCAAATACAGCTGCAGATGATGCTACCATTAAAGCGGAGGGTAAGCAATTACTGGTTACATGGAAAGCATAGGCTTTAAATAATTATAAATAGTTTTGCTGTTCAAGCCATTTCATTTGAACCCAACCATCTTTTTATTTACTCCGCCATTTACGCAATTAAATACGCCGTACCCGGCAACAGCTTATTTAAAAGGATTTCTCAATACAAAAAACATCAGTTCTTTTCATGCCGACCTCGGTATTGAAGTAACACTGCAATTGTTTGCAGCAAAAAAACTCCGGCAGTTGTTTCAGTTCATTGCAACCGATAAAACAAATTCTGAGAATGCGCAGCGAATGATTGCATTACAAGAGGATTACATCAATAGTATTGATCATGTTGTTATGTTTTTGCAGGGAAAAAATCCAACCATTGCTCATTTGATTGCTGCCAGGAATTTTTTGCCGGAGGCCGGTCGGTTTGAAGAATTAACAGATTTTCATTGGGCCTTTGGCAGCATGGGTTTGCAGGACAAAGCCAAACATATTTCCACATTGTACCTCGAAGATTTATCTGATCTCATCAAAGAATGTGTTGATGAGCATTTTGGTTTCAGCCGGTATGCAGAACGTTTGGGGCGAAGTGCCAATAGCTTTGATGAATTGTATCAGGAACTGCAAAAACCATTGACCTTAATTGATGAACTTTTAATTGAACGATTGCAATTACATCTGCAGCGTATTCAACCAAAACTCGTTTGCATCTCTGTTCCATTTCCCGGCAATTTATATGCAGCTTTCAGAAGCGCACAATGGATCAAACAACATTACCCGGCTATAAAAGT
>JBKJNM010000220.1:0-3536 GCA_046593655.1 Lacibacter sp.
CATCGGGTTTTTATAAACAAAGTCCTGGGCAGCGGTTGTGTATAATTTATTAACTCCTTCTGTCCAGCCAAAGGGTTGTGTTAATGCCGGTTGAATTCCATAAAACAATGTTTGAAAATCGGTAGTGGCCTGCATATTACTCTTGAAAGGAATATTGTAATTGTTCTCACAGAAATAACTTTGATTGGGAACACCATGCACCCATGTTTCGCCAAAGATGCTGATGTTTGGATATTCAGTATACAAGGCCTGGTTACAGCGATTCATAAACTGCAGATCGTTGTAAGCATACGTATCAATTCTCCAACCATCAATTCCATATTCTTCTACAGTCCATATAGCATGTTGAATTAAAAAATTAGCCACAAACGGATTACTATGATCCCAATCGGGCATGGTGGTTACAAACCAACCATCGCTCATGATCTTTTTATCAATCATCGCTGCATAAGGATCAAACATAATCTGATCCTTATAATTTGTTTGTGTGAATGTTGGCCAGCGATGAAACCATGTACTGTCGGGTTGATCACGGAACAACACATGTTCTATTCCTACATGATTATATACAGCATCCTGAATGATTTTGAAACCTTTTGCATGCGCTGCATCAATCAAATTTTTGTATGCCTGATCACCTCCTAAACGACGATCAACACGATAGTGATTTGTAAATGCATAACCATGCTCCGTACGAGTGGGCATGTCATTTTCAATGACAGGGTTCAGCCACAAAGCAGTTACACCAAGCTCCTGCAGGTAATCTAAATGATTTTCAATTCCTTTTAAATCACCACCATGCCGGTTGAACACCGTATCACGACGAAGTGTTTGATCCTTCATCCCAGCTACACGATCATTCGATGGATCGCCATTACTGAAACGATCGGGCATGATCAAATACATCAGATCCTGTGAAGTAGCTCCATTGGCATAAGCAAGCCCACGGCCCGGCCGGCGGAATTGTAATGTGAATTCAAAATTCACCAGTTCAGTCCCTTTTTTTGTACGGATGCCCACAGTACCGGGTTTTGCAGTTTGACCAATTGTAACGTCAAGAATGACATAACTCTTATTCTGGAATTTATTAACCTTCGTTAATGTTACTCCGGGATAAATAATGGCAAAGCCTGAATGATTACCCACATCCTTACTGTGGATCATGATCTGTATTTTATTATACCTCATCCCTATCCACCAATTAGCAGGATAAATATTATAAGTAGCTTGGCCAAATGAAAATGTTACCGCAAGCAGCAGTAATTTGAACGTGATGATTATTTGTTTCATATCAATCTTTATCTTTTACAATTAATGTTAAAAAACCAGCAATGATCATGGAAGCACCACCAAGCATAACAGTACTCAATGTATTACCATGAAAAACTTTCATGGTAAAGAATCCAAGAATAGTAGCTGCAACAATTTGTGGTATAACAATGAAGAAATTAAAAACGCCCATATAGTAACCCATTCTGTTTGCAGGCAATGCACCTGATAAGATAGCATACGGCATGGATAAAATGCTTGCCCAGGCAATACCCACCATTCCCATTGAAACCGCAATCATCTTCGGATCATCAAACCAACCAATTGATAATAAACCCAGCCCACCAATGACCAAACATATTAAATGCGTAATGCGCCTGTTGGTTTTAAAGGCAATCCATGGAATAATGAAAGCAAACAAAGCAGCAACTCCATTACGTATAGATGAACACACACTTAACCAATCGGCTCCATCATTAAATTCCTGTTTTACACGTTCCAATTCAATTTTCTCTGCAGGAGTTGTTACCTGGTTTGCTGAATCAGAAAAATGGTTGGTTAAATTAATAGACACCGTAACGGGGTTATCAGTGGATCGGTATTGATTGATTTCAGTAATATCAGTTAACAAAGACTTGTAATGTTTGATATCTTTTTCGGTGTTAGCGGGGTTAGCAAGGTTTTCATTTATGCTCGTTTCCATTTTCTGTACAAGTGTTTTCTCAACCTTCATATTATATTTATTGCTTGTAACAGCATTGGTACTGTAAATCCACATGGCAAACAATGCAAACCATGTGAAGAATTGAACAACCGCTAACTGTGCCATGGTTGCAGGCATTTTAATAATACCGCCAAACGTTTCTTTAACTCCATCCCAAAAACCAGTCTGTTTATTTTGCCTTCTGAATTCTTCAAGATCTTCAGGAGGAAATTCTTTGGTTGTAAAAACAGTGTACATTACTGCCATTAAAAAAGCAAATGCACCAGTGTAAAAAGCCCACTTAACAGATGGCGGGATAGTGCCAGCCGGGGATGTATTGCTGATGTTAAACCAGTTTGTAAAAATCCATGGTAGTAAAGCGGCAATAACAGAACCGATACCAATAAAAAAACTTTGCATGGCAAAGCCTGTGGTTCTTTGCTTTGGTGGTAACTTATCACCAACAAAAGCTCTGAAGGGTTCCATAGAAATATTAATAGAAGCATCCAGTATCCATAACATACCCCCTGCAATCCATAAAGTGGGTGAATTGGGCATTACAATTAAAGCAAGAGTTGCTAAAACAGCACCTATGAAAAAGAAGGGTCTTCTTCTACCCCAATAGGGATGCCATGTACGATCACTTAAATAACCAATAATGGGTTGAACCAGCAAACCGGTTACGGGGGCGGCAATCCATAAAAGAGGAATTTCATCTTTATTGGCACCAAGTGTTTCAAAAATTCTGCTCACGTTTGAATTCTGTAATTCAAACCCAAATTGAATTCCGAAAAAACCAAAACTCATATTCCATATTTCACGGAAGCTGAGTTTTTTTTGAGGAACGGAGGTTGAATGAGTTGAGGCAATGTTAGGTCCAGCAGCCATAGAAATCGGTTTGTTTGCATCTCTTCCTGTTGAGATGATTTAAAAAATAAACTTAGAATGAACTGCCCCTCAGGGTGGGGGTTTTATATAACAAAACCATCAGATAATATGGCACCTTTCTTTACCACTACAATGCCGTCTTTCACCGTATAGAGTGAATGATCGGTATTTGGTAAATGATTACCGCCATTGATGCGTACATCATTTCCAATACGGCAATTTTTATCAATGATGGCATTTTTGATATAGCAACGTTCTCCTATGCCAATCTTAGGAATACCCCGTTCTGCAGCATGATTCATTTCCTCTAATGTTTCATAATAATCACCACCCATAATATAACTGCTTACAACAGTTGTACCATGACCAATTCTTGAGCGGATACCGATTACACTATTTTCCAGCCTGCTTGCAAGAATGATTGATCCTTCTGCAATGATGGTTTTTTCCAATGTTGTACCGCTGATCTTCGCAGGCGGCAACATCCTTGCTCTTGTAAAAACAGGTCTGTCATTATCAAACAAATTAAAATCAGGAATCTCTGCTGTTAGTGCAAGGTTGGCTTCAAAAAAAGAATAAATATTTCCGATGTCGGTCCAGTAACCATCGTATTGGTGACTGATGACCTTATACTTTTCAATGGATTTAGGCAAGATCTCTTTCCCAAAATCAGTTG
>JBKJNM010000061.1:0-4225 GCA_046593655.1 Lacibacter sp.
TCCGGGATCTGCAATACTTTCGGATCAATACAATCAATCACTGTATTCAATGCAGTGCGTTGTTGTTCTTTACTCAGCATTCTTGTAATCACCTGTCCATCGCCTCTTACTGCATACGAATAATACATGCCTCCTACTAATTTGGTTACCGCTTCAATTTGATAACGATGATAAAAATAAACCGGCACCAATGCATCTTCCAGCATGGCCATCGGCATACCGGGACGAATATTTTTTTCTCCAAACTGTTGCAATGCTTTGGTACGCACCTTCATTACTTCTTTTAATTCATCAACTACATTTGTTCCGTTATCCCACAAGTGTGCATCAGGATGTAAACCACCTGCTGCTCTTGCATCACGGTCGCTGATAAATTGCAATCCACGTTTAATTCCATCAGCCATAATTATATTCAATGCATTTTTTTCATTTACCCCTGACGGAAAATCCTGATACCCCCATGTAACAGCAAGTTTATCCCAATCACCAATTTTATCATCATATACAGATGAGAAATCCATTTGTCCATTCGCATTGAGATGAACCAGCGGATGCGGATAGTCCATTACACTTGCACGATTGTTTACACTGCTTGCATAGTTATGCATAAGGCCGATCGTATGTCCCACTTCGTGTGCAGAGAGCTGACGCAATCTTGCCAATGCAGCTTTCAACATTTGATCATTTGCAGGAATGCCGGTTTCATAAGGCGATAATAAACCGGAAAAAATGAGATAGTCCTGGCGTACACGCAAAGAACCAAGTGATACTTGTCCTTTAATAATTTCTCCTGTACGTGGATCAACAACAGAAGCACCATAGCTCCAGCCACGTGTTGAACGATGCACCCAGTTGATCATGTTGTACCGGATGTCCATGGGATCTGCACTATCTGGCAACACTCTTACCTGGAACGCATTTTTATATCCGGCTGCATCAAATGCCTGATTCCACCAGCCTGCACCATCTAACAATGCAGAACGGATGGGTTCAGGTGTTCCATTATCTAAATAATAAATGATGGGCTTTACTGCTTCGCTTACTGCCGCCGTTGGATCTTTCTTTTTTAACCGGTGACGGATGACATAATATTTTTCGATGGGATCACTCACGGGTGATGCATAGTCGTAAAATGAAATAGGAATAAAACTGCTGCGTGGATCAAATACTCTTAGTTGATATTGATTATCCGGTAACTGAACAAATGAATGATGAATGCGTAAGGTGATGGCTTCTGTTGATGGTGCAACAGGTTGTACAAAATTGCCCACTTCACCATCGGTGTTTACATAGGTAACACTTACTTCCAGTTCTGAATTGAGTGGAAAGTTTTTGGTACGTGACAGATACATGGCACTCCTGCTTTTATCTAACAGGTAATTTCCTTGCCTCATACGACGAATGCTATTACTTACTTTCATTGCATCACGCATTAAAAAATCAGTAGCATCTACCAAATATTTTCTATTGCTTTCTGCTTCCAGTGCAAAACCCCAGATGGTTGATTGTGCAAAAGATTGTTCAACCGCTCTTTTTTCTGCAAAATCATTTGATAATGCCCGGTATCCATAATTGGGTTGAACCAATAAAATCTTTCTGCCTACTTTGCTAAACTTCACTACACGGTCATCGCCCAGCAATCCTCTGTCTAAACCAATATCATTACTTCCCAAACCTGCTGGCAGGGAAACAACGTATAAAATTTCTGTATCAAGCTTATCTATTTCTAACCATACTTTACCGGTATTCTCTTCCCAGTAAAAATTGAAATAACCTTCATACTTTTTTAGTCCGTTTGTTTTTTCTTCAATAGTGGGGAGCTTCTGTGCTGCAATTGATAAAGGAAGCAGCAACAGTAAAAAGAAATATTTTCTCATATGCGTTGGTTGATGCATACAAGTTACGGGATGCGGTTGATTGGAGAAACAGAAAATGATCAGCGGTGCTTACTCTTCATATTTGCCCTGTGTTTTCCACCAGCGCCAACCAATAAAACCAATAATTAGTAAGGGCGATGCCATGAGATAGATGATAGCCGAGTTTAATGCCTTGGCAGGTTTTTCACCTAACTGCGAAGCTGTTTTACTGCAAATAGAACATTGGGCTTCAACTTCAAGAGTAATGAACAGAAATGAAACCAGTAATACAATCAGCATCAATCCCCACTTTTTCATACTTCGAACATTTAATGCAAAGTTAAGGCAAGAACGAATTTAGTAAGCCGGTAAGGCGAAAAGAAGTTGAAAACATTCTTTTTTCGCCCCCGGCAAACTGTTATTCTACCGCTTACACTGTACCTTTTTTTCTTCTGCCAATACTCACCATTGTAAGCAGGCTAAGCAAAGCCATGGAAGCAAGAAAAACGGTTTTTCCTGCCCCGGTTTTTTTCATGGGTGTTGATTCGGTTACTGCAATACTTTGATAAGATGTATCAACAGATGATCGGTTAAGTTCAGGATCTGCAACCAAATCCCAATCATCATACCCTTTACCTGTAAGCTGCGATAACATATTCATTTCCTTTTTACGACGCTCTTTCAATTCTTTTAAATAATTCTGTCCTTCGCTACAGGTAAGTGTGCCTGTTGCAGGATGTGTAATGATATACCGTGCCTGAAAATTTTCTTTGTTGGGGGTTTCCTGGAAAACAAGATCCTGTGCAAAGGCCTTGCGGTTGTAACGCACATGTAAACGGGTGAAAAATACATTCTTTGATTTGTTCGTGTTGTATTCGTTCACATATTCTTCGTACACATCTTTGCCCAGCCACCAAACACCTGCCTGTTTGAGATCATTGAAATCAGGTGGCTCACTTACACAGGGATCGCATTTCATAAAGTTGGAAGGACTTACATCCCATGCATATTCAACAAACGAAACACTTTGATTTTCTTTTTCCCATTGATGCTGAAAAAGGTTGGCATAAAAACTTGCGAAGTTCTTTTGTACAAAGAGTGGAATATTTTTTCCTGTTGGCATCAGTACAGAGCGATAGTTGGTGCTTTCAACCCGTCCGTTTTTGGTGAATGCATACACGATCATATCCTGATCTCCATCTGCATTGGCCATGCCCAAACGGATGGGCAACATAAACCTGGGTGAGTTGAATTTGATCTGCAACGGACGTAACTGTTCAAAGCCCAGCTCTTCCTGCTCTTCAATATTCACCTTCACCACAAAAAATTTCATATTGCTTTTGATATAAGGTTCCAGCACTTCTTCTGCACCCTTTGGAATCTTATATTTATTCGCTGTCAACCATTTATACAAACCAGTTGATTCTTCTGCACTCAGGATCAAAATATCATACTCACCAATAGTGTACTCTGCTTCGATCTTTACATTATAATAATCTTCTGCTTTGTCTTTATTGTTTCCCGCTACAGATGGGGCGTTCATCCTTTGTGCTTTTACTTCTGCAAATTCATACTCTCTTCTTTCGCAGGGGTTCTGATCATAATACTCCACCAACCTTGGCTTTGAATAATCATTTAATCGTTGAAATAAATCTGCTTCCACCACTTTAATGTCTGATTTTTTTAATACCGTTGGTACAGGCACTACCATCGCAAAATCTTTTACATCGCCTTTAAAATCATTACTCATGGTAATGACTGTTCGCTCTCCATCTCTTACAAGGATAACCTGTGATGTTTTGTTTTTTAAAATGCCGTCTGCTTTGGATACATAGAAGCCGCAGAACGCAAATACATCGCCACTGATAAATACCAACAACAATACGGCACTGATGATTTTACTTTTCATGTGTTGTTTTTTTATTTGTTCTTCAATTGATTTTTATTGTCTGATTCATGTGTGCTAAAGCACACTTGTATTGGTTTGATCTTTTTAACCCCGGTCTTAAGGCCGGGGTTATAGAAAACCAACCCTCCATTTTGCTTTAGCCATGAAAAATTTTTTTCGTTATTAAATTGATTGTTGAAGTTTGGTTGTGAAAGAAGTTCTCCATTGAAATAATTTTGCTTTCATGATTACATCCAACAGAGGAACCAGTGGAGCCATCAGCACCAACATAAAAATGGGTGTGCTGTTCATCCATTTAAAAGCAGAGAGATAAAATGCAACAGCAGCAATCAACACTGCCCAGATAATTCTTGCAACAGCATGGTTGGGTGCAGTGCGTGGATCACTGATCATAAAAAAGGAAAATAAAAGCATGCTTCCTGTTGAAACAGATTGCAAAAAGAAATCAATGGGCCAGTTA
>JBKJNM010000098.1:0-20093 GCA_046593655.1 Lacibacter sp.
AACATCAGGTGATACTTTACATCGTAAGTAAAGGGGAAGGCATCATTCCTGCCTTTAACAATGGCGAACGCAATTACATAGAGCACTGAAAGAATGGCGAAAAAAAAAGCTGCCTTATAATTGCTGAAAATTAATACAATGGGAGAAGTTAAAACAATAAACGGTGTTACAGGAGAAATAAACAATCCTCCTGAATACATGACCAATACTGTGTTTAAAAAAAGCGTGTACACTCCAAAGATCAGCCCCATGGTATATAAATGAATACCTGCTTTTAACAAGTAGGGTTGCAGAAAGAAAAAAACAGCCGAGACAATCATGGCGTAAACACCTACTTCGAAACCGATGAAATAACTTATGACACCATAACTGATGGCGAATAAAGTGATGAGAAAATTAATAGTAATGAAAAGCCTGTGCCTGCGAATGCTATCCTGATCATCACTCAAATTTGCAGGTAAGAAAGAATCCAGCCAGTTCGTTAGTTTGTTACTCACGCCAGTTTTAATTTACTTCGCTTCTTATACATTTCTGCAATAAACAGGATATCAAAAATTGCTACAACAAAATAAATAACAGAAAGAAAATGATTCTCCGGGTATTTTGATTGAAACATGATACTGATCAATCCTGTTCCAAAAAATTTCGACCATGCAAGAACAACAGAATGCTCCGGGAAGTTTGGAACAAATAACAAACTTAAAAAACTAACCGACATTACAACGTTTACAATATATGCATCAATTACACCCATAGGTAAATCGTATTGCACCATAAAATAACATGACAGCGGAATACTGCCCGCCAATCCAATGGCCATTAACCAACGGAGGTTCTTTTTAAAAAATTCAGTTGTAAACTGTTTGTATCCATACTTAAATGTATTGTACACAATAAAAATATCAAGCAGCATCCATCCCCAGTAAGCAAGCACCAGTGCATTGCCCATATCGGGTACCCAGAAAATGGCGCCCCCCACTTCGTTCCCAAAATTACAGACCACTGCAACAACCGGAATCACAACCGTTTTTTGTTTCAACGCTGTTCGTATAATAGCAATGTATGCAACAATCCATAACAGGGCGCCAATAAAGAATAAGGTGATTTGAACAGGCGTATAATTGGTTGTATCAAACCATGGATGTGGTTCTTTCAGATATTCCCAGATCGTCATTGTTTATAGTTTTGGTTATGAATAACATTACTATTTCTTTTTTGAAAAGAGTCCTGATATAAATGACCACACAGCTTTCAGAAACAAAACAATTGCAAGCAACAATTTTAGCCACCAGGGTTCATATAATTTCCAGGGCAATCCTTTATCATATCGTTTCTCATCATGATTTCTGAACGGGGCCAGCAAATCAGGTTCATGCAGGTTCCATATTTCACATAGCGGTGCTTTTGTGTTGGATGCATCAATGATTGCATTTACTGCTCTGCGTGCTGCTTCATTGGCACCTTCCATGGTAGCGAGGTCAGTAAATGTTTTTACATAATCTGCTGCCAGAAAAAGATTGGGGATGGCGGTATAGGCATCGGGACGTAAATCCCAGGAGTTAACCGTATTCACCAGTAAGGGTTCTTCATCTTTTTCTCTAACCCTGTTTCCGGGTATAACTTTAATATCACCATCAATATGCCAAATGGCTGGTGTTTGTTTGGGCAGCACCTGTTCACCATCTACATTCAGGCTGTCAGTAATTTGTTTCCAGATTTCATCTTTGATCTGATCATGGGTACAATCTTCAGCTGCCAATCCGTTAGACCCAACTTCATTCCAATCTGATACATCAATTGATAAAATGGTTTTTATTTTTCCATCCCCTTTGGACCTGATATCATAATCTTTCCAGAATTGTAATTGCGAAATAGAAGTAACAGCCCATGGAGAATCAGAATAAATACAATGCCCGTCAACCAAATTAGTTTCTTCGGGTAAATAATATTGTACACCATTCATCCATGCAACACTGGGAGCTAAATTAATAATGCCCTGCAATGTTGCATCGGCAGCAAGCATCTCTTTTGTAATCAACTCTGCTGCCCTCTCAACCGGAACCGCCAATAAATAATAATCGCCGCTTACTGTTGAAGTATGATTTGTATTCTTGTTTAAGATGGTTGCTCCTGAAATTTTTTTGTCCTTCATTTCAATCGCTGTTACTTCATAATGTTTAAAATACTTTACACCCTTTGATGTTAAATACTCAAGCCAGGGATCAATCCATACCCTTGTTGTTGGCCCGTTTAAAACACGATCGGTATGCACACCAGGGTTTGCAATATTAAAAATGAGTTGGAGAAAAATATCGCCGCCAGTTTTGGTACTTGCAAATTTTGCATTGGCTGCAACCAATGTCCTTGTTAATCCCTGCACCAGCAATGCACGATAAGTATCAGAAAAGCGATCCGCTTCCAGGTAATCCCACCAACTGAGTTTTTCATAATCATTTGTTCTGCGATCAAAACAGGATGTCATCAGTTGCCATACCCTCTTAGCAAAGAATGTTTTCTCTTCTTCTGTTAAACCTGTATCGGCATGAAGGCTGTCAATAGCAGCTTTCATATCACTGAAAGAATGGGGAAAGTTTACAATAGTTGTGATGGGCTTCTTTCCTTTTCTTGCCAGCATAACCCTTTCAGTGGGAGTAAGATTATCATAGACCGTTGCCTTGCTTCCGTCGTGATTTGTGAACGGAATCCGCTTCATAGTATCCGTTACATGTTTGTAAAACCCCGGAAAAAATCGAAAACCATGTTCACCCGGTAAGGGTTGGTCTTTTTCTTCTCCCGGTACTTTTATATGAACGCTTCTTGCTTTACCTCCGGCATATTGTTTATGACGATCGTACACTTCCACTTCAAAGCCACGTTCAATTAACTCATGAGCTGCACTCATTCCCGCTACACCACCTCCAAGTACAATTACTTTGGGCATCTATTGATTGGTTTTACTTGTTACAAAATTCAGGTTAAGGCGAAAGCAGTGGTTAGATAATTTCAGAAGGGACAGAAGAATTTAAATATACTTTGTTTTTGCTTGACTAAAAAACGGGGTGATGGTTTCTTTAATTGAAAAAGGACCAGAGGCTTTACCTTTGCGCCTTTATGGGACAAAAAAAATTGATCCGGTTTTCAGAAATTGAAACATTCACTAACGTATTACAGTACCCGCAGCATATGCCGGGTACCTGGCACAAGCATTTCAAAAACAAAAATCCTCTTACATTAGAACTTGCCTGTGGTAAAGGAGAATATGCAGTTGGACTTGGGCGTTTGTTTCCGCAACGAAATTTTCTTGGAGTTGACTTGAAAGGGAACCGTATTTGGGTGGGTGCTAAAACAGCATTGAAAGAAAACTTAACGAATATTTCTTTTCTCCGTTCGCAGATCGATCGTATTGCAGAATACTTTGCAAAAAATGAAGTAGAGGAAATATGGATCACCTTTCCTGATCCGCAGTTACGTTCATCGAAACATAAAAAGCGCTTAACGCATCCGAAGTTCCTGCGTTTGTATCAGCAATTTTTAAAACCTGGCGGAATCATTCATTTAAAAACTGATTCCCCCCTATTATATCGTTTCACAAAGAAAGTAATTGCGTTATACAACCTGCCTATACATACAGATATAAATGATTTATACAAGCAACAGGAATTGAGTGATGAACTAAAGATCAAAACCCATTATGAGGGCCTGGATATTGCCCAAAGCAATCGTATTCACTACCTGTCTTTCTCTCTTCCGCTGCCGGAACTTCCTCCTCAAACAGACTCTTTGTTGAAGCAGTGGGTGTTTGATACAGAGAAAGAATAATTTTATTGCTGAATCCTGCAACAAAAACAATGGCTGAATGGTTTACTGATTTTACATCGCTAACAGATTTTTAATGACAAACAAAATTGCAGAAGGTATAGATTTCTATTATGATGAACATGATAATATGGTGCTCACCGCCAAATATCATGAAGACAGGGGCTATTGCTGCGGTCACGGATGCAGGCATTGTCCATTTGGTTATGAAAATGTTTCAGAACCTCGTCGTACCTTGTTGTTGAAAGAAAGAAAAGATGAAAACCAAAAAGACTACACAACTGCCGCTGACAGGTAAAGCAAAAGAATATTCGTTTTTTGATGATGTATATGATGTGGTGCGGCAGGTTCCCAAGGGCCGGGTTACCTCGTATGGAGCTATTGCATCTTACCTCGGTACAAAATTATCTGCACGGATGGTGGGCTGGGCTATGAATGGAGCACACCATGTAAAACCAAAAGTACCTGCCCAACGGGTAGTGAACCGCAATGGCATGCTTAGTGGCAAGGCACATTTTAATACCCCTACACATATGCAGGAGTTATTGAAGAAAGATGGTGTAAACGTAAAAGAAGATACGGTTGTTGATTTTGAAAAAAGATTCTGGAACCCGGCCATTGAATTGGGTTAAACTTTATTCAAATCATTTATCTTCCATCAAAATTATCTGCAAATGAAACTGCTGCTGTTATTATTATTTATTCCCTGTTTCAGTTTTTCACAACAAGTCTATGATGTAATTATCCGCAACGGAAAGATCATTGATGGTACCGGCAATAGCTGGTATTATGCAGATGTTGCAGTAAAAGATGGAAAGATCGCATTGATTCAACAACACATCAATTCCACGGCAACAAAAATCATTGACGCAAAAGGATTGATTGTGGCGCCAGGCTTTATTGATGTACACGGACATATTGAAGGAAGTATCTTTGAACGGCCAACAGCCGACAATTATATTTATGATGGAGTAACAACCGTTGTCACCGGTAACTGTGGTGGCTCGGCTGATGACCTGCAACGTTTCTTTTTTCTAATAGACAGTATGCATACTTCCATCAACGTTGCCTCACTCATGGGTCATAACAATGTGCGTCGAATGGTGATGGGTTTAAACAATCGCCTGGCAACTGCAGAAGAACAAAAACAAATGGAAGCGCTTGTTGCAAAAGCAATGAAGGAAGGAGCAGTTGGTCTTTCAACAGGATTGATCTATCTGCCCGGTATGTACAGCAATACCGATGAAGTGATTGGCCTTGCAAAAGAAACAGCGAAATTTTATGGCATCTATGCATCACATATCCGCAATGAAGAAAACGGAGTTGTTGATGCAATCAATGAAGCAATTAATATTGGTCGCTCTGCAAATATTCCTGTGCAGATCTCTCATTTTAAATTAAGTGGCCCTGCTAATTGGGGACGTTCAGCAGAAACATTATTGCTCATTGAAACAGCAAGAAAGCAGGGATATGATGTAACCATTGATCAGTATCCTTACACCGCCAGCAGCACCAACCTCGGTGTGCGCTTGCCCGATTGGGCATTAGCAGGCGGAGTCGATTCACTCAAAAAAAGAATTGACGATCCTGTAGTACACAAACAAATGATTGATGAAATGCTTGTACAATTAAAAAAATACAAATACAGGAATTACAGTTTTGCAGTGGTGGCCAATCATGCGGCTGATAGTACATTGAACGGAAAAAGTATTACCGAGATCAACAAACTAAAAGGAAGAAAAAGTAAACCAAGAGAAGAAGCAGAAACGATTTTAGAGTTGATGCTGGCAGGTGGTGCACAAATGGTATATCACAGCATGAGTGAAAAAGATGTACAGTTTTTTATGAAGTATCCGTTTAATATGGTTGGTGCAGATGCTGGTGTAGCAACAGGAAAAGGTATGCCGCATCCACGAGCTTATGGAACCAATGCAAGAGTACTGGGCAGGTATGTGCGTGAACAACAAATCATTTCGTTGGAAGAAGCTGTTAGAAGAATGACTTCTTTACCGGCGCAGAAATTTCAATTAAAAGATCGTGGCTTGCTTAAAGAAGGAATGGCTGCAGATATTGTACTCTTTAATGAAGCAGAAGTAACAGACAATGCCACTTTTGAAAATCCGCACCAGTTTTCTGCAGGGTTTAAATATATTATCGTAAACGGGCAATTGGTAATTGATGCGGGGAAACATACAGGTACAAGGAGTGGCAAGGCGTTATTTGGGCCTTCACATTCCATTCAATAACTTTTTTTTGCTTTGCTTAAAACCATTCAAAAAATTTACTTTCAAAATCCCAATTCAATCCAGTAATTTTCTACAAAACTGCATATATGAGGAAATTCATTTTCATGCTATTGGCTTCAGCTTTTGTTCTGCCGACAATGGCTCAACAAAACCTGACTACTCAAATACAAACTGACAGTCTCAAAAAAGATACAATGGTTTACAGCAAGTTCACCAGTCTTCCCCTTAAACCTGAACGGGAAGTAAAATTCAACACCAAAGAAGGTACATGGATGAGTGTGGATGTAAGCCCCGATGGCAGCATTATTGCATTTGACCTGATGGGTGATATTTATACCATCCCCGTTGCAGGTGGCAAAGCCACGCAGGTAACAAAAGGCCTTGCGTATGAAACGCATCCACGTTTCAGCCCCGATGGAAAAAAGATCCTTTTCACCAGCGACAGAAGCGGAAGCGATAATATCTGGTACATTGATATGGAAAAACAGGATACCATTCAATTAACCAAAGACCGCACTGAAGATTTTCCTGCAGCGGTATGGACACCCGATGGTAATTATATTATTGCCAGTAAGGGCAGGCGTATTGCAAAGCTCTGGATGTATCATAAAGATGGCGGCGGTGGTATTCAACTCGGAGAACTTCCGCCCAACCTGAAAATGATCGATCCATTTGTTAGTGCTGATGGAAGAACCGTTTACTTCAGTCAACGTAACGGCTCATGGAATTACAATGCATTGCTTCCGCAATATCAAATCGGTACATACGATCGGGAAAAAGGAACAGTGAATATGATTGTAAGCCGGTTTGGTTCCTCCTTTACACCTACACTCAGCAAAGACGGACAGTGGATGGCTTATGGCAGCAGGTATGAAGATAAAACCGGCCTCATCTTACGTAATATGAAAACCGGTGATGAAAAATGGCTGGCATATCCTGTGCAAAGAGATGAACAGGAAAGCATTGCACCACAAGGCGTATTGCCCGGCATGAGTTTTACACCCGACAGTAAATTTTTAATTGCCAGTTATGGTGGTAAGCTCTGGAAACTTCCAGTTGATGGAAGCAAGGCAACAGAAATTGCATTTGATGCAGATGTAAATCTTGAAATGGGTCCAAGGCTTTATTTTAATTACCCTGTGAAAGATACCAGTGCAGCATTGGCTACACAAATTCGTGATGGCGTTCCAAGTCCTGATGGAAAAAGATTAGCATTCACTGTGTTAAACAGGTTGTATGTAATGGACTATCCAAATGGTGCACCCAAACGTATAACTAATTTTAATTTTACAGAAGCCATGCCCTCATGGAGCCCGGATGGAACTCAATTGGTCTTTGTTACATGGAGCGAAACAGATGCTGGTAATATTTATAAAGCGGCGATAGGAGCAAAATCATTTATTACTAAACTTACAAATGAAGCTGCATTTTATATGCAACCTGTTTGGAGTTATAATAACCGCATTACATTTTTCCGCGGACCAAAGCGTTTATTTAAAGATGCAGAAAATCCTTTTTACAGTGGTAATGAAGCAGATCTTGTTTGGATGAATCCGAATGGCGGCAACGTAACAAAAATAGATCTGCTTGCTGCTAACTATGGAAATATTCATTTTACAAAAGATACCAATCGTATTTATCTCAATACATTCGGCGGTGCATTGGTTTCTGTTCGTTGGGATGGCAGCGATTTAAAAACACATGCACGTATTACGGGTATCACTACTTACGGAACTGTTGAAGATGGAGACAATCATCAAACAAACAAAGAAGGAGCATTTGCCAATACAATAAAGTATGTAATGGGCAAAACTATTATGAATAATGACCCGGTTAATTATTGCATGTTGCCTGAAAGTGCCGGCAACCGTGAACCGCAAAATTTACCAACACCTGCCGGCGTTATTTTAATGGCTCCTGTTGGCAACCAGGCCATCGCACAAGTAAACAACAATGTGTATGTAGTAACCATTCCTGATGCAGGAAAAATTCCAACCATTAATGTTGCTGATCCAAACATGAGTGCATTCCCTTCCAGACAGTTAACAGAAATTGGTGGTGAGTTTCCTGCATGGGAAGCCAATGGCAAAAAAATTCACTGGAGTTTAGGAAATGGTCATTGGGTGTATGATACAGAACGGGCAAAGTTTATGGAAGACTCCGTGAAAGCAGCGAAAAAGATCGAAGTAAAAAGAATTGCTGACAGTGTAAAAGCTTTGATCGCCCTGGGACCTGAAGCAAAACGTGTTGCAGATTCTCTTGCAAAGAAAAGTGCAGACTCCATTGCTGCCATTTTAAAAGTTGATACGGCAAGAGCAAACAGGGAAAAGCTTGCATTAGAGGAAAAAAAGAAAGCAGAAAAATATATGCCTGATGAAAAACAGGTGAAAGTTTATTATCAAAAAGATATGCCAATGGGCAGCATCTTATTAAAGAATGCACGAATCATTACAATGAAAGGAGAAGAGGTAATTGAAAATGGCGATGTGTTAATTGTAAACAATCGAATAAAAGCGGTTGGTAAAACGGGAACACTAAGTCCGCCTTCAGGTACAAAAGAAATTGATTGCACGGGTAAAACCATCACTCCCGGGTTTGTAGATACACATGCTCATATGTGGACCTATTGGGGTTTGCATAAAAACACTTCCTGGATTTATGCAGCCAATCTTGCTTATGGTGTTACAACCACAAGAGATCCGCAAACAGCAACAACCGATGTATTAACATGGGGTGATATGGTTGATGCAGGACAGTTACCTGGTCCACGTATTTACAGCACAGGACCGGGTGTAGGTTTCTGGATGTATAATTTAAAAGATCTTGAACAAACAAAAAATGTATTAAAGCAATACAGTAAGTATTACAACACACAATACATTAAAATGTATTTGGTTGGTAACAGGCAAATGCGTCAGTGGGTGATCATGGCAGCAAAAGAACAAAAGCTGATGCCTACTACAGAAGGTGGTTTAGATTTCAAACTCAATATGACACAACTGTTCGATGGTTATCCCGGTCATGAACATGCCATTCCTGTTTTTCCGTTGTATAATGATTTAACAAGAACCATTGCAGAAAGTAAAATGGCTTACACGCCAACTTTACTGGTTGCTTATGGCGGACCATGGGCTGAGAATTTTTATTACACAACAGAAAGTCCGTTAAAAGATCCAAAGCTTAACCGCTTTACGCCATATGAAGAGTTGAATGCAAAGGCCCGCAGGCGTGCAGGTGGTTTGGGTGGATGGTTTGCACCGGAAGATCATGTGTTTCCTAAACATGCTCAAAGTGTAAACAGTGTTGTATCGCAAGGCGGACTGGCAGGTATTGGTAGTCATGGTCAGTTACAAGGCCTCGGTTATCATTGGGAAATGTGGAGTGTGGCCAGTGGTGGTATGAGCCCGATGAATATGCTACGTACTTCAACCATTCTTGGTGCAACTGCATTAGGTTTGGATAAAGAGCTTGGAAGTGTTGAACCCGGTAAGCTTGCAGATATAGTAATCATGGATGCTAATCCATTGGTGAATATCCGCAATACCAATACCATTCGGTATGTAGTGAAGAATGGCCGCTTATATGATGGTAATACATTGGATGAAATTTATCCAACTCCACGAAAAATGGATATTGGCTCATGGACAAAAGAAGTACCGAAAGTAACAACTGAGGTGAAAGAATAAAATTTTCAACTATTGTTTTAAAAGCTCCATCCGTTTTGATGGAGCTTTTTTTTGCGAGACAAATTATAATCCCAATCGCTGCTCAACTTATCCTGGAAAAAGCCGTCTTTATCAATTTCCTTCCCACTTATCAAATTAATTTTTTTTTTTCATTACCGGCTTTCAAAAAGAGATATTTCATTGCTATCTTGTATGTATCATCATTTCCCCTAAATCAAAACTAAGCGCATGAAAAAGTTTAAACTGCTAAAGCTGCTGTTGAGCATTTTTCTCATCGTTCCATTGTCTATGCAGGGACAGACTAGAAAAGTAACCGGTAAGGTCGCCGATGAAAAAGGCGAACCGGTTTCCTTCGCTACTGTTACCATCAAAGGAACACAGAAAGCTGTGGTATCGGATGTAAATGGTATTTTTTCAATTGATCTCACTGGCAATCAAAAAACATTGGTCATCAGTTCAGCCGGCTATGAAGAAAAACAGGTAGATGTTACATCTGCCGGCAACATTACAGTAACACTAGTATCCGGAACTGCTTTAGGCGAAGTTGTAGTTACTGCATTTGGTGTAAGACAGCAAAAAAAATCGTTGGGCTTTGCAACAACTGAAATTAACAACAAACAGTTGATGGAAAGCAGGCAACCTAATCTTGTAAATGCATTACAGGGTCGGGTGGCTGGTGTGCAAATCAACTCCACCGGAGGTGGACCAGGCCAGGGTGCTAATATTGTGATCCGTGGTCCGAAAAGTGCATTGGGTAATAATCAACCGCTGTTTGTAATTGATGGAGTTATTGTTGACAACTCTACAGTTACCGAAGGAGGTAATGCTGCTTTACGTGGAATGAGTAACCGCATGGCAGATATCAATCCCGATGACATTGAAACAATGAGTATTCTTCGTGGTGGTGCGGCCACTGCTTTATATGGTTTTCGTGGCAGTAATGGTGTAATCGTCATTACCACCAAGAGTGCAAAGGCAGGAAAAATGCGGGTGAGTTATAATGCTACCTATGGTGCTGAAGATGTCAACAAATTTCCTGAAGTACAAATGAAATATACACAGGGCTATCGTCGAAATGTGCCAAGTGAAATTTATTATAGTTCTACCGACTTCTTTCCAAGTTGGGGACCTTCTGTTGCAGCGGCAAAAGCATTGGACCCAACACATCCTGACAAAATCTTTCATCACTATGCAAGAGCTTATGACCAGGGCTCCCAGTTCCGCAATACACTCAACGTAAGTGGCGGTAATGAAAAAGCATTGGTAAACACTTCGTTTAGTTATTTTACGCATAATGGAGTGCTGCCAAATACAAACTATAGTAATTGGAATGCCCGTGTAAATGCAGTATTGAAGCTGAGCGATAAATTGCAATTCAATCCATCGTTCAACTATATTAACAGCGGTGGTCTTCGTTACAATGCCGATCGCTTTAATGAAAGTCTTACTTATTGGAGCCCACGTTGGGATGTAAAAGATTATAAGACTGCAGATGGTGCCCACAAAACCTATGGCAATAACAACCCCATCTTTGGGGCATACTATAACGAGTTTAAAGATAATGTTGACCGGCTGCTGTCAAATCTTGCCTTTACATATTCACCCGTTAGCTGGTTGGATGTTTCGTATCGTTTGGGATTAGATTTTACATCGGATAACCGCAGGGCAACAGCACCCGGACAGGTTGTAAGACCTGGTATGATAAACTTCGGAGATAATTCACTTGGCTTTGTAGGCGAATATCGAATCCTTAACAAAGTACTTAACAGCAATTTACTGCTTACCGGCAAATTCAATTTTGGCGATAAAATTACACTCAATGCAAGAGCGGGACACGATGTGGTAGATATCAATTACAATTTTCAGCAAACCCAAGGATCTGAATTGGATATAATTGGACTTACTACATTAAATAATGCAAGAGTAATTACACAAAACAGTCGTCGCACACAATTACGCACCATGGGCATTTTTGGTGATGCTACAATTGGTTACGATAACTTCTTATATCTAACCTTAACCGGCCGTAATGATTTTGCCAGTTCTGTTGCAAGTGGTAATCGCAGTTTCTTTTATCCAAGTGTAAGTTTGGCTTATGTATTCAGTCAGCATTTAAAAATGCCCGGTTGGATTACCTATGGTAAATTGAGAGGTTCATTTGCACGTATTGGAATTGCTCCTGTAGAACCATATCTCACCAACACCTATTACAACAGCGCCTTTGGTGCGCCACTGAATGGGGTCAACGGATGGACAAGAGATGATGTGAAAGGAGCCGAAGATTTGCGACCTGAATTTACTGTTAACCGTGAGATAGGTTTGGAGATGCAATTCCTCAACAACCGATTAGGTTTTGATATGAGTTTATACCAAATCAACAGTAAAGATGTAATCAACCGTGTACTGGTACCTACTTCTACAGGTTTTACTTCCAATGTACTCAACTCAGGTGAAGTGGAAAACAAAGGTGTTGAAGTTGCGCTGAATGCAACCCCCTTTCGGAACAATAATTTTAGCTGGGAAATCAATGCCAACTTTACCGCTAACCGCAATGAAGTGGTACGAATTGCAGATGGATTGAATGAAATTGTAATTGCTTCACAATTTGGTTATCTCTCAAGTGGTGCTACACAAAAATGGGTGGTGGGCCAACCCGCTGGTGGACTATATGGGATTGCATACACCCGCTTTTATGGTTCACAAACCGATGACCGTGTAACAGTTCGTGGTGACCTTCCTTTGCTTATTGCCAATACAGGAATTTTTGCCGGTTTCCCAATTCGGGATGTTACCAGTCAACGTTTACTGGGTAATGCACTGCCCCGTTTCATGTATGGTGTGGGCAATTCACTTACTTACAAACAATTTAATTTATCCTTCCTGTTTGATATGCGTGCAGGGGTACAACGCTTTAACCAGCTTGGCAATTTTATGAGTGCATTCGGTATTGCAAAATATACTGAAAACAGAAATGATATGACGGTATTTCAAGGTGTTATTGCAGGAGGTGCCCCTAATACCCAACAAGTATTTTTGGGTATGGAAAAAGGACCCGATGGAAGAGATTATGATGATGGATTTTACCGCAACATCCACCGTGGTGTAACGGAAAACTTTGTGGAAGATGCAGGTTGGGTTCGTTTACGGAATGTAACCTTATCGTATACAATTCCAGCGAAAGCATTGGCAAATGCAAAGCTAATTAAAGGAGCATCCTTTACCATTACGGGAAACAATCTCTGGTTAAGTACACCGTTCACCGGTTTTGATCCTGAAAACAGTTCAACCCCTTCTGGTAGTAATGCAGATGGTTTTGCAGGCTTCAGCTATCCTGGTGTACGCAGTTATTTTATTAGCATTAATGTAAACTTTTAATGCTTTACAATTTGTTCAAGCTTAAATCACACGTTATGAAAAAAAGATTTCAGTTATATAAAATCATCCCGGTAGCCATCTTGTTAATGATCGGCTTTACAGGATGTAAGAAATATTTAGATATTAACAACGACCCCAACCGACCAACAGAACCAACCATCAATGGTATATTGGCAGCCACCACACAAAACACAGGACTTAATGTTTTTCGCACGGCAAACATCAGTAATTACTATGTGCAGTATTTCGCATCGCCCAATGCAAATTCCCCAACGGATGTTTACGACCGTGTGGATTTCAGCAGCACCTGGCGTTTGCTGTACGATAACATGGCTGATATTTATGATCTTGAACAACTGGCAATTAAAACAGGCAGTACAGCACATCTTGGTATGGCAAAAGTAATGATGGCCATTAACCTGAGCCTTACCCTTAACATGTGGGGCAATATTCCTTTCACTGAAGCATTATCGGGAAAAATCCTTAATCCTTCATACGATGATGCCAAAGATCTGCACAATCGCTGTATCACATTATTAGACGAAGGCATTGTTGAATTACGGAAAAATCCAACCATCACTGTTACTAATAATGCCGATTTTTTACACGCCGGCAACCGCACATTCTGGATACGTACTGCCTTTAGTATGAAAGCAAGATTATTAAACCAGTTAAGTAAAACGCCCGCTTTCAACGCAGCCAATGTATTAGCTGCTGTTGATAGTTCTTACACCGCTGCAACACAAGAAGCTAGGGTAACTGTATTTACAATTCGCAATCCATGGGCCACATTGGCACGCAACAATGCGGCACTTGTATTAGATGCATGGTTAAGTACGAACCTGATTGAGTCTATGAATGGCACAAGATATGGTTATGTTGACCCCCGTATCAGCCGTTTTACTGATACAACACGTTTTGGCGATTACCGTGGTACACGCAACGGAGCCGGTCGTGTTGGTTCAGGCACGCAACGTGAAGAAAGTTATTTAACCACCAACGGCTTTTACAGCGCTGATGCCGCACCGTTATTTGTGATAACATTGGAAGAAATAAAATTTATTGAAGCAGAAGCGGCCCTTCGTGCTGCGAATCCTGCAAGAGCATACACAGCTTATATTGCAGGCATTACTGCACACATGAACAAGCTGGGTATTTCTACCGCCAATAGAGATGCCTACCTGGCACGTCCGCAAATAGGTGTAGGACAAAGCAATCTTACATTGCCCATTCTCTTCCGTGAAAAATACATTGTGATGTTTCTGAGTCCGGAAGCATGGGTAGATGCAAGGCGTTTCAATTATGCATACCCCGGTTTTCAATTGCCACAAAGCGCATTGCTGAGTGAGCCGATCCGCCGGCTCGATTATCCTTCAACCGAGCAATCGTTGAACTCAGGCAAAGTACCGAAGGTGTCTGCGTTAACACAGCGTTTGTGGTGGGATTTGTAATTTGCATTGAATGATAATAATAAAGCCGCATTGTACAATGCGGCTTTATTATTATAACTAATTCTTATTCCTCTTGTTTCGGCATCACCACATTAATCAATGCTCTCCTGTTCTTCGCTCTTCCTTCTGCATTGTCAAGTCCGTTGATCAATTCCATTTCAACCGGGCAGCAGGAGCCAAATGATTCAAAAGTTATACGGCTGCTGTCAATTCCTTTTGCAACGAGGTAATCATAGCAGGCACGGGCACGCCTGTCGCTTAAACCTTTGTTGTATTCTACTGTACCCAAGCCATCGGTATAGCCGGAAATTTGTAAAGTGGCGCCGGGTGTTTCAACCAATACTTTATGAACAGAATCTAATTTTTCAGTTGCAGAATCTTTGAGATTATACATATCAAAATCAAAATAAACCGTCACTACAGTTTCCGGTTTCAGTATCACACGTTTTTCAATATACTCATCTTTATTTTTCAACACATCGGTTGACCATTCACTTTCATCTGTTGTTTCAATCTGTGCAGTTGTATTTTTTTCTTTATAATACTCTTTGGTAATGGTTAAAGAGTATGGACCTTCGTTAACAAGATCAAATGTATATCTTCCATTTTCACCTGTTATTGCTTTCCATGTTTTACCTGTACCATCTTTCAAAATAACTTCTGCATTGGCAAGTGGTAGTTTATCAGTTAAATCACGAATGGTTCCTGTAAGTTTTTGTTTCTTGGGTGCTTTTGATACAAGGAAGGTTTCCATGCAACAGGAAGATCCACGATCGGAACTAAACACTGCATTACTTAACAAGGTTGTTTTTTCAGGTGCATAAAAATAAATATCATCTCTTGTTGAATTTACGGGATGCCCCAGGTTCTCAGGAGTTTTCCATGCTGTTTCCCAGCCTTTAGCGTAGAACAAATCATACCCACCCATGCCCTGTCTTCCATTCGATGAAAAAACAAGTGTGCTGCTTGTACTATGATAAAAAGGAGCCAGTTCATCGGCACTTGTATTTATGCTTGTTCCTGCATTCACTGCTTCACCTGTTGATCCATCTGCATTCAATGCTGCATACCAGATATCAAAATCCCCCGATCCCCCCGGCCTGTTAGATGCAAAGAATAAATATTTTCCATCAGACGTACAGTAGGGTTGCTGGCTACTATAACCATTACGGTTAACCGCAGACAATAATTGAGCTGCTCCCCAGCCATTCCCTTTTTTAACTGCATAATAGATCGTTGAAATATTCCGGCCATTTTGTTTTTTCCACTGTGTAAAATATAAATAGTTTCCATTTGCGCTCATGCTTGCCGCACCTTGATTGACTGCAGCATCGGCAGCTTCAATTTGAACTACTTCTGTTTTTTGCAAACTCCCGTTTACTAATGAAGTTGTAAATAACCGACTGTGATAAGGATTTACCCCTGCTACAATCACTGAATCAGTTTGTGTACTGGTAACCAGAAAACGGTTGCCACCTATATGCACCGGAGCATATACTCCTTTGTGTGAACCATTAGCTAAATCTGTTTTTTGCAGTTTGTACATAACAGTATCGGGTCTTACCAGTTGAGATTTAATATAACGTAGGGTTGCAGCTTCTTTTTCAGCAGCAGCTCTGTAAGAATTATTCGCTGTTGTTTTACTGAGAAACTGGTTGATGCTTTCTTCTGCAGCTGTATAATCAGCAAGACTGCGTTTACATACAGCATACCAATAATAAGCATCCACATATTTATCTGGATTTTTTTCCATGCACTCTTTATAGGCATTTGCAGCTTCAGGAAAATAATTAGCTAAGCGATAGCTTGTTGCCTGTTTATAAAGTATATCCAATTTTGTAATTCCTTTGCCCATACCACTTCCCTGGCTGTTACGCTTTGCATTGAGTGGAAAGTCGGCTGTTGTTTTTTGTTTAGGACCGGGCTTGAGAAACTGCTCATACAAATGAGCGGCTGTATAATATTCACCGGCAGCAAAATACTGATCGGCTTTTACAATACGGTCATCTGCCTGGGCTTGCGACTGTAAACAGAAAATACAAACCATGCAAGACAGTATTGTTCTTACTGCAATTTTGTATGATAACAAATGCATCTGTTGCTGAAGAATGGGATTGGATTTTATATAATTCATGAACTGGCTTTTAAAGTTGATCATTCGCTGCATTTTCATTTGCTGCAAAATTTATAATCGGGGGCAACGGATAAAGTCAAAGATGCTTCTTGTTCCGCTGCGTTTAATATAAGAAAGACTTAATTCAAAACTATTAACGTTTCTTGTCATAGCACCCAGCTTGGATGTGTTTACATCATAACTCAATCCCACAATAAAATTGCGCCAGTCAACCCCAACAAATGGTGCAATGGCATCTTTATAACGATAGTAGCCTCCAAACATAAAATCAGTTTCTTCATTTACATTTAATTGAACATACGTTCCAAGCATAATTTCTTTTGCTGTTCCCTGCTGCATGTACAATACATGCGGCACAATACTGGTACGTTCAGAAAGATTAAAACTTAATCCTCCATGAAGAATATAACGTAAAGGAATGGTGTTGAGCTCCACACTTTGTGTAGAGATGATAGGATCTTTTGGCCGGGTTAAATGAAAAACAGAAAGACCTGCAAACACATTTGCTTTCTTTTCAGGTGAGGCATCATAATACAATACACCAGCACCTGCATCAAACGTAGTTGAACCGGTGGCAGCAAATGTTTCGGAAGTTGCATTGGATGCATTGTACCCGGTAATTGGATTCCATTGATCACCCCATTTGAATTTCGTTTGATCAACACGACGGTTGATAAGCCCTGCCTGTAATGCTAACACAAGGCGGTGATTATTTTCTTCACCGAATTTTACGCCGGTATAAGCAACAGAACCATAAGCATTGAAGTAATTGAATCCACCGTCACCTGCAGATTGGTTCAACACGTTTACACCTACAGCAATATTTTTACTGGTGCGTGTATCAAATGATAAACCAGTAGTGCGGTATGGATTACTTACGCTGCCCCATTGTGTACGGTACACAGAGGATACCCTGTAATCACCATCACTTCCGCCCGTCATAGCCGGGTTGATATACATAGGATAGGTATAGTTCTGCGTAAAATGCGGATCCGTTTGGGCAACCGATTGAAACAGCACTGCTACAAGCAGGCATGCTGTTAAAAACCCGGTTTGTTTGATTGCTTTATTTTTCATTGTACTATCAGATATAAGATTTTATAATTTTTATACTCAACTCAATCAGTTTAATGATCATCATCTTACCAATGTGATGGAACCTTTGAGATCAATGGTTCGGCCATCACTCATAACTGCTCTTAATGCATACATATAAACGCCCACCGGTTGCGGTTGACCGTTATGTCTTCCATCCCAACCCTGGGTGCGGCTGTTGATCATAGCAATCTGCTGACCCCATTGATTAAATATGCGCATCTCCAGTTTATCAATGTAATTACCAAACACCAGCAACATGTCATTCTTTCCATCTCCGTTTGGTGAAAACACATTGGGTACATATACATCTTTATTTAAAGGACGAACTGTAATGGTATATGTTCTGGCTGTACCGATACATCCATTGATAGATGCTGTTACAGTAATGGTTGCAACAATATTCTCATTGCCTTTATTGATGGCTGTAAATGATGGAACATTTCCTGTACCACTGGCAGGTAAACCAATGGCCGGGTTTGAATTGGTCCAGTTGATTGTTACGCCAGCAGGTGTAGTAATGAAATTGGTGATTGGTACAATTGCACCATCATTCACAATCGTATCTGTACGAACAGTTAAGGTTGGAATCGGACTTACATCCACTGTAAATGTTGTGGTAGTTCCGCATTGTCCTGCATTGGGTGTAAATGTATAAGTAGCATCCACCTGGTTATTGATCACTGCGGGGCTCCATGTTCCAACTATATTATTGGTTGATGTAGTTGGTAATAAAGGAAGATTCGCTCCAATACAAACAGAGGTAGATAAACCAAAGCTGAAAGATGGAGTTAAAATCGGATTGACTGTAACTGTAAATATTGCTGTGGTTGCACAGGTTCCGGCTGTTGCAGTAAATGTATATGTTCCACTTGCGGTAGTACTTACAACCGATGGACTCCATGTTCCTGTAATACCATTGGTTGATATTGTTGGTAATGTTGGAACTGTTCCTCCAGAACATATTGTTAGTGTTGTACCAAAACTAAAGGTTGGTGTTACATTCGGTGTAATAGTTACTGTGAATGTAGTTGTAGTTGCACAAAGACCTGCTGTTGGTGTAAAAGTATAAGTGCCACCTGCTGTATTGCTTACTACTGATGGGCTCCATGTTCCTGTAATACCATTGCTTGATGTAGTTGGCAATAACGGTACCGTTCCACCTGAACAAATAGTTAGTGTTGTACCAAAGCTAAAGGTTGGTGTAATGTTTGGATTAACTGTTACAGTAAAGGTTGTTGTAGTTGCACACAATCCGGCTGTTGGGGTAAATGTATATACGCCGCCTGTTGTATTACTTACGACTGATGGGCTCCATGTACCGGTGATACCATTCGTTGAAGTCGTTGGTAAGATTGGAACAGTCCCGCCTGTGCAAATGCTCAATGTTGTACCAAAGCTAAAGGTTGGTGTAATGTTTGGATTAACTGTAACGGTGAATGTAAACGTTGTTGCACAGGTTCCTGCTGTTGGTGTAAACACATAAGTGCCACTTGCTGTATTGCTTACTACTGATGGGCTCCATGTACCGGTGATACCATTGGTTGATGTGGTTGGTAATGTTGGAACTGTTCCTCCAGAACATATTGTTAGTGTTGTACCAAAGCTAAAGGTTGGTGTGATGTTCGGATTTACTGTAACAGTAAATGTTGCAGTGGTTGCACAAAGACCTGCAGTTGGTGTAAATGTATATACGCCGCTTGCTGTATTGCTTACAACTGACGGACTCCATGTACCGGTGATACCATTGGTTGATGTGGTTGGTAATGTTGGAACCGTTCCACCTGAACAAATAGTTAGTGTTGTACCAAAACTGAATGTTGGTGTGATGTTCGGATTTACTGTAACAGTAAAGGTTGTTGTTGTTGCACACAATCCGGTTGTTGGTGTAAATGTATAAACACCGCTTGCCGTATTGCTCACTACTGACGGATTCCATGTTCCTGTAATACCATTGCTTGATGTGGTTGGTAATGTTGGAACAGTTCCTCCAGAACATATTGTTAGTGTTGTACCAAAACTAAAGGTTGGTGTTACATTCGGTGTAATAGTTACTGTGAATGTAGTTGTAGTTGCACAAAGACCTGCAGTTGGTGTAAATGTATATACGCCGCTTGTTGTATTGCTTACTACTGATGGACTCCATGTACCGGTGATACCATTGCTTGATGTGGTTGGTAATGTTGGAACTGTTCCACCTGAACAGATGGTTAGTGTTGTACCAAAGCTAAACGTTGGAGTAATATTTGGATTAACTGTAACAGTAAATGTTGCGGTTGTTGCACAAAGA